>NZ_JBBWCB010000010.1:0-74044 GCF_039888995.1 Pseudomonas rossensis
TCCCGACGCAACACCGTGGCGGTGTTGCTGACCATCGCCTTGAGCGCGTCGGCGGCCTGGTTGGATTTGGTTTCCTGCCAGAAGCGCAGCAAAGTCGAGAGCACCACCATGGAGAAAATCACGATGGCGGCTTTCATGTCTTCGGTCAGCCAGGAGATGACCGCGAGCAACGTCAGCAGCAGGTTGAACGGGTTTTTGTAGCAGTGCCACAGGTGGGTCCACCACGGCAGCGGCTGTTCGTGCTCGACTTCGTTGAGGCCGTATTGCGCGCGCCGTGCATCGGCTTCGAGTTCGCTCAGGCCATCGGTATGGCTGCCGAGGTTGTTCAGCAGTTGGCCGGTGTCGCTGTTGGCGGCACTCACCAGGGTTTGCGCCAGGGTGGGCGGCACCTCGCGGCTGACCGTGGTGTCAGTGAAGTTTTCCAGCAGCGCCAGTCGACGGAAGTGTCGGGCGATGTGACGGGTGCGCAGGAATCCGGCGAAGAATTCTTTGAGCAGGGTCAGGTTCATGGCAGTTCCCCCAGGGTCAGCCGGGAAACCTTCAAGCAGGCGTGTCGATGCGCCGCGATGACGACACAAAGTCGAACATCACGCACGGTTCAGCGTCGATGAGCGGGACGTCGGGACACGGACCAGGACTGGCCGCGATCGGGATGCCGCTGCTCGCTTTTCGGCGAGACAACGGCACAAAAGACTGTGCGTTATCTTGCCGGGAAGGTGCCGGTTATCGAAACCGGCCGACTACTGTCACTCGAACAAGTACCCACTGTGGGTCTCCGCTATTGATTGAAAACGCGCGAAGCTTACGCCCCGATTTCTGGAGAGTAAACCAAGCAAAGGCGGGTGGAGGGGGAATCGCGGGGTTCTTCAGGAAGGGTTCAGGATTCGGGATTTGTGGTGCTATTGAGGGCCCTATCGCGAGCAAGCTCGCTCCCACATTTGATCTCTGTCTTACACAAAAACTGTGTTCACCGAAGATCTATTGTGGGAGCGGGCTTGCTCGCGAAGACTGACTATCAGGCGCAAGGAATCTTAGCTGGCAGTTGCCAACAGTAAATCCATCACCGACCGCCCATGCCCACGTGCCTTGCCATGGTCATACATCGAACCGGCAATCTCATCCGCACGAATCGGCAGGATCGACAGCAAGGTGTCGCTCAAGCCGTGGCTGGCCTGGCAGAAGCCCTGCATATAGATACCGGCCTTGCAGCGCTCGTCGGTGATCAGTTTGTAATTACGGTCGACCTCGAAGTCACCCAGGTATTGCTCCAGCGGCGCCAGCAGTTTGCGGTGCATCTGACGCTCGTAACCGGTGGCAAGTACCACGGCGTCGTAATGACGGACGGTGACTTCGCCAGTGGCGTTGTTGCGTACTGCCAACTCGATGCCTCGCTCGGTGGCGGTGGCATTTTCAATGGTGGTCAGGGTGCGGAACGCATGGCGCGCGATACCCGACACTTTCTGACGATAGAAGATGCCGTAGATGCGTTCGATCAGGTCGATGTCCACCACCGAATAGTTGGTGTTGTGGTACTCGTTGACCAGTCGCTCGCGCTCGCTGCTCGCCTGCTGGAACACCAGGTCAGTGAACTCCGGCGAAAACACTTCGTTGACGAACGGGCTATCGTCCGCCGGTTTCAGGGCCGAGCCACGCAGGATCATGTCCACCTGCACCGACGGGAAGCTGTCGTTCAAATCGATGAACGCTTCCGCCGCGCTCTGCCCGCCGCCGATGATTGCGATGCTCATCGGCTGGTTGTTCACGCACGACTGCTTGGCCATCTGCGCCAGGTACTGGGAGTGATGGAACACCCGGCTGTCACCCTTGAGCGCCTTGAAGGCTTCGGGAATGCGCGGTGTACCGCCGGCACTGACCACCACCGAACGGGCGGTGCGAACGTGCTGCTGGCCTTGGGTATCGCGCGAGATCACCCGCAGCGCTTCGACCTGCTGGTTGTGCAACACCGGCTCGATGGTCAGCACTTCTTCGCCGTAGCGGCTCTGCTCGGCAAATTGCCCGGCGACCCAGCGCAAGTAATCGTTGTACTCCATGCGGCACGGATAAAAGGTGCCCAGGTTGATGAAGTCCACCAGACGGCCGTGGTGCTTGAGGTAGTTGACGAACGAGTACGGGCTGGTCGGGTTGCGCAGGGTCACCAGGTCCTTGAGGAAGGAGATCTGCAACTCACTCTGGGTCACCAGGGTGTTGCCGTGCCAGCGGTAGTCGGCCTGCTTGTCAAGAAACAGAACATCCAGCTCGCCCTGACTCGGCCCGCGTTCTTGCAGAGCGATGGCCAGCGCCAGGTTCGAAGGGCCGAAACCGACGCCGATCAGGTCGTGAACGATGGGCGATGCAATTGCCTGTGTCATTTCCAGTGTCCTCTGGATGAACCCCCGAAGCAGCGGGGAGTAAGCCTAAGTGACCTGACCGGCCTTGAGCAGGACAGCAGATCGTCTGTTGAAGGGAACGAGGACAATGAAAAAAAATTTAATGCAGCTTGATTGATCGGGTCGGATCAATGGGCATCCCATTGCAGCATCCGCACCCGGCAATGCTTCATCGCATTGACGATGTGTTTCTCCACCAGGGCCCGGGAAATGCCCAGGTGTTCGGCGATCTCCGGGTGCGACAGGCCATCGATCTTGCGCAGCAGGAAACTCTCGCGGCACAACCGTGGCAATTCCGCCAATGCACGCTGGAGCATCTCCAGGCGTTGGCCGTGATCGAGGCTGTGATGAGGGGACGGGGTGAAGTAGCGCTCTTCGTTGTCGAGCACTTCCAGCGATTCGACCTGACGCAGGGCATTGCGCCGATGGTCGTCGATCACCAGATTGAGCGCGGTGCGGTACAGGAATGCCCGAGGCTGCTCGATCGGCGTGTCGCTGGACCGCTCCAATACCCGCAGATAAGCGTCATGCACCACATCTTCGGCCACCTGACGGTTGCCCAGCTTGGCGTTCAAAAAACACACCAGCTCGCGATAGTAGTTTTCCAACATGACTCCCGGCCGCAGGGGTGCGGTTTCTGTCCTTGAGCCAGACCGGCGACCGCCGAAATAGGCAGTGGCACGATAGTGGCAGTTCGAGGTGCGTAATTTATAGTAATTCTCATATAGATTTAAAGTATTGCTTCACCTTGCCTGACAAATAGTCAAGATCGAGCGGCTGCACACTGCATCATCTGTAGGAGCTGTCGAGTGAAACGAGGCTGCGATCTTTTGATCTTGTTCTTAAAAAATCAAAGTCAAAAGATCGCAGCCTCGTTTCACTCGACAGCTCCTACAGGTGTTACTCCATATGTCGAGGGCTAAATCCCCCGGTACTTTCATCGTTTACAGGACAGCTTCCCGTCTCTGTCGGCCCTCCGACAGCGCTCTGCTGTTGCCCGATTTTGTGCGCAGGCTGAGCGACGGGCCGATATTCATTGGCCGGAACCCTGCATGAAACGTCCCCGACAGACCCGACGCGCCCTGCTTGTAGCACTTTGTCTGATCCCCGTTATCGCCGTCGCCGCCTGGCAGATCATCCCGCCCGGTCGAGACCAGTTCGCCACCGTCCAGGTCACCCGTGCCGACATTGAAAGCAGCGTCACGGCCTTGGG
The DNA here is from genome assembly GCF_039888995.1 of Pseudomonas rossensis. Taxonomy (NCBI): domain Bacteria; kingdom Pseudomonadati; phylum Pseudomonadota; class Gammaproteobacteria; order Pseudomonadales; family Pseudomonadaceae; genus Pseudomonas; species Pseudomonas rossensis. Next base: position 3,601 of record NZ_JBBWCB010000010.1, read on the forward strand.
CACCCTGCAACCTCGACGCTATGTCGACGTGGGTGCCCAGGCGTCCGGGCAGATCCACAAGCTCCACGTGGAAGTCGGCGATGTGGTGCAGGAAGGTCAGTTGCTGGTGGAAATCGATCCGTCCACGCAACAGGCCAAACTCGACGCCGGGCGTTTCTCCATCGAAAACCTCAAGGCACAGCTGCAGGAACAACGGGCGCAGCACGACCTCGCCCGGCAGAAATTCCAGCGCCAGCAAAACCTCAAGGCCGGTGGCGCCACCCGCGAAGAAGACGTGCAGACCGCCGAGGCCGAACTGCGCGCCACCCAGGCCCGCATCGACATGTTCCAGGCGCAGATCCGCCAGGCCCAGGCCAGCCTGCGCAGCGATCAGGCGGAACTGGGTTACACCCGAATCTATGCGCCGATGAGCGGAACCGTCGTCGCACTCGACGCCCGTGAAGGCCAGACCCTCAACGCCCAGCAGCAGACGCCATTGATTCTGCGCATCGCCAAGTTGTCGCCGATGACCGTCTGGGCCGAGGTGTCGGAAGCCGACATCGGTCACGTCAAACCCGGGATGACGGCCTGGTTCACCACCCTCAGCGGTGGCAACCGTCGCTGGAACAGCACCGTACGGCAGATTCTGCCGGTGCCGCCCAAGCCGCTGGACCAGACCAGCCAGGGCGGTGGCAGCCCCGCCAGTTCGAGCAAAAGCGGCAGCGCTCGCGTGGTGCTGTACACCGTATTGCTGGACGTCGACAACGCCGACAACGCGCTGATGGCGGAAATGACCACGCAAGTATTCTTCGTCGCCGAGCAGGCGAAAAACGTCCTCACCGCGCCCATCGCGGCCCTGCAAGCCGGCACTGGAGCGGAAAACCAGACGGCACAAGTCGTCGCCAAAAACGGCCGCATCGAGCAGCGCGACGTGCGCACCGGCATTAGCGATCGCCTGCGGGTGCAGATCCTCGACGGCTTGCAGGAAGGTGATCACCTGCTGATCGGTCCGGTCGACGGGAGTGGCGGCTGAATGCTGACGCCCCTGATCGACCTGCACGACATCCGCAAAGCCTACGGTGGCGGCGATTCACCGGAAGTTCACGTACTGCGCGGCATCGACCTGTCGATCCATGCCGGGGAATTCGTGGCGATCGTCGGTGCCTCCGGCTCCGGCAAGTCGACGCTGATGAACATCCTCGGCTGCCTCGACCGCCCCACGTCGGGCGAATATCGCTTCGCCGGGGAAAACGTCGCCGCACTCGACAGTGACGAACTGGCCTGGCTGCGCCGCGAAGCCTTCGGCTTTGTGTTCCAGGGCTATCACCTGATCCCGTCCGGTTCGGCCCAGGAAAACGTCGAGATGCCGGCCATCTACGCCGGCACTCCGGCCGCCGAACGCCACGCCCGCGCAGCCGCCCTGCTCGACCGCCTCGGCCTGGCCTCACGCACCGGCAACCGTCCGCACCAGCTCTCCGGCGGCCAGCAACAACGGGTGTCCATCGCCCGCGCGTTGATGAACGGCGGCCACATCATCCTCGCCGACGAACCCACCGGTGCCCTCGACAGCCACAGCGGCGCCGAGGTCATGACCCTGCTCGACGAACTGGCGAGCCAGGGCCACGTGGTGATCCTCATTACCCACGACCGAGAAGTCGCGGCACGGGCCAAACGCATCATCGAAATTCGCGACGGGCTGATCATCAGCGACAGCGCCCGGGACAATCCCGAAGCGCAGACCTCGGCTAACCCTGGCGCGCTGCAAGCAGTGGATCTGCGCAAGCGCCTGACCGAAGGCGCCGAAGCCACCGGGGCCTGGAAAGGCGAACTGGTCGATGCGGTGCAAGCCGCGTGGCGGGTGATGTGGATCAACCGCTTTCGCACCGCGCTGACGCTGCTCGGAATCATCATCGGCGTCGCGTCGGTGGTAGTCATGCTGGCCGTCGGTGAAGGCAGCAAGCGTCAGGTGATGGCGCAAATGGGCGCGTTCGGCTCCAACATCATTTACCTCAGTGGCTCGTCACCGAACCCGCGAACGCCGCTGGGCATCGTCACCCTGGATGATGTCGCGGCGGTGGGAAGCCTGCCGCAAGTGACACGGATCATGCCGGTCAACGGCCAAGAGGCCGGGGTGCGCTTCGGCAACCTCGACCACTTGAGTTACGTCGGCGGCAACGACACCAATTTCCCGGCGATCTTCAACTGGCCGGTGGTGGAAGGCAGCTACTTCACCCAGGACGATGAACACAATGCGGCGGCGGTCGCGGTGATCGGCCACAAGGTGCGGACCAAGTTGCTCAAGGACGTCGCCAACCCGATCGGCCAGTACATCCTGATCGAGAACGTGCCGTTCCAGGTGGTCGGCGTGCTTGCCGAAAAAGGCGCCAGCTCCGGCGACTCCGACAGCGACGACCGCATCGCTATCCCCTATTCCGCTGCCAGCGTGCGGCTGTTCGGCACCCACAACCCCGAATACGTGGCCATCGCCGCCGCCGATGCGCGCAAGGTCAAAGAGACGGAAAAAGCCATCGAGCAATTGATGCTGCGCCTGCACAACGGCAAGAAGGATTTCGAGCTGACCAACAACGCCGCAATGATTCAGGCCGAGGCACGCACGCAAAATACGCTGTCGCTGATGCTCGGCTCGATTGCAGCGATTTCGTTGCTGGTGGGCGGGATCGGCGTGATGAACATCATGCTCATGACCGTGCGCGAACGCACCCGCGAAATCGGTATCCGCATGGCTACCGGTGCCCGACAACGCGACATCCTGCGCCAGTTCCTCACCGAAGCGGTGATGCTTTCGGTGGTCGGCGGGCTCGCCGGAATCGCCCTGGCACTGATCGTCGGCGGCGTGCTGATCCTCAGCGAAGTCGCCGTCGCGTTCTCCTTGATAGCGGTACTCGGCGCCTTCGGCTGCGCCCTGGTCACCGGTGTTGTCTTCGGCTTCATGCCGGCCCGCAAAGCTGCCCGACTCGACCCGGTCACGGCCCTTACCAGTGAATGATCGATCTATGAAGCCGCAACTCAGCCTGCTGACCCTATGCCTGTTGCTCGGCGCCTGCGGCAGTCCCGCCCAGCGTCCGGACAGCGGCCTCCAGCCGCCCGCCGCCTGGCAATCGCCACACACTCAAAGCGCTACTCGCAGCAACCTGCAATGGTGGACGCAGTTCGGCAGCCCGGAGCTTGATCGCCTGATCGAACAGGCCCGGGTCGGCAGTTACGACCTGGCCGCCGCCATCGCTCGGGTGCGCCAGGCTCAGGCCGATACGGTCGTCGCCGGCGGCACGCTACTGCCTGAGGTCACGGCCGCCCTGAATGCCAATCGCCAGAAGTTGCTGCGCGGCAACGGCTACAGCCAATTGGATGCCGACAGCAGCAACAAGGCCGTGGATTACTTCGACGCCAACCTCAGCGCCAGTTACGAAGTCGACTTCTGGGGCGGCCAACGCGCCTCCCGCGACCGTGCGCAATTCGGCTTGCAGGCCAGCGAATTCGATCAGGCGACAGTGGAGTTGACGCTGCTCAGCGGTGTGGCCAACAGCTACGCGCAAAGCTTGTCGTTGCGTGAGCAAAGTCGCATCGCCGAGCTGAATCTGGCGAACGCGCAAAATGTATTGAAACTGGTGCAGACGCGTTTTGACTCAGGCTCGGCAACCGCGCTGGAACTGGCGCAGCAGAAGAGCCTGGTCGCCGCGCAACAGCGGCAATTGCCGTTGGTGCAGCAACAGGCTCAGGACGCACAGATCAGCCTCGCCGCCCTGCTTGGCCGGCCGGTGCAGGAATTGTCTTTGGGTCAGGAACGCTTTGATCAACTGTCATGGCCGACCATCGCAGCGGGCGTGCCCAGTGAACTGATCAGCCGTCGCCCGGACATCGCCCGCGCCGAAGCGCAATTGGCCGCCGCACAAGCCGACGTCACCGTCGCCCGCGCCGCCATGTTGCCGGCCGTAACCCTGAGCGCAGATATCGGCTCCGGTGCCGACCGCGCCGCCGACATCCTGCGCAACCCTTTCTACAACCTCACCGCCGGACTGCTCGCACCGGTCTTCAACAATGGTCGCCTGAGCGCCGAGCGCGACAAGGCCACGGCCCGTCAGGAAGAACTACTGGAGACGTACCGCGGGGCGATCATCAATGGCTTCGCCGATGTGGAAAAAGCGTTGAACAGCATTCGCGGTCTGGACGAGCAGCGGCAGTGGCAAGGTGAAGAGCTGAACCAGGCGCAGACGGCATTCAACATTGCGCAAAGCCGTTATCAGGCCGGTGCCGAGGATTTGCTGACGGTGCTGGAGACACAGCGCACGCTGTATGCGGCGCAGGATTTGAATGTGCAGCTGCGGTTGTCGCGGTTGCAGGCGAGTATTGCGCTGTACAAGGCGCTCGGCGGCGGGTGGCAAGCGTTGTAATTTGCGGCGCCAGTGAATCCGCCATCGCGAGCAAGCTCGGCTCCCACAGGGTTTTATGTGTGCCGCATATTTTGGGCACGACGCATAACCTGTGGGAGCCGGGCTTGCCCGCGATTGAACGATAACGCGGTCTTATTGATTAACTGGTAATCGGTTTGGCCTTCAAATGCCGCGCATACCAAGGCCTCTGCGGCACTTTGCGGAACAGATCCGCCAGTTTCTTCTCGTCATCACCAAAGGTAATCCGCAACGCCAGCTTCATGGTTTCCGGGTCCATCTCCACCGACTTGCCGGCCTGTAACCCCGGCGTGGTGCTGCAACCATGGGTGCTCGGGCCGAGCCACGGGTCGTCGATCTCGACCCAACGCCCAGGCGCAAACCACGCCACGCCATTGACCTCGAGCCGACTGACCTCCCCCGGATGAAAGCGCTCGTGCGCCCGGAACCAGTCTTCCAGTCGATCATCGATCCAGCCGTGAAAATGCCAGAACACCGGGTTTACATGAGACGAAAACGGATCGCCGAGGAAGTCATTTTCCGGCGCATACCAACGCGCGGAAAAGTCCGCCGGATCCCGGGCAAAGGGCACGGGCTGGCCGTTTGACGGATCACGCGGCACCGAGGCCCAGCGCATGTGCAGCCAGTCGTGCAGCCCCAACTCCACCTCTGAGCCGAACTGACCCAAGGTCAATTTCGACAGATAACGCGGATCCCGGTACTGCGATTCCCAGACCTGGAAATTGCTGTGGTAGGTCTCGGCGGTCTTGATGTCGCTGACCCATTGCGAGTACTCGGCATCGTCGTCGGCCAGCCAGGTAGGTGGCAGCGCGGTGCCGTCATGGTTGTCGAAATAACGGGCGAACCCAACGCGATCACGCGCCAGTTCCGGCTGTGGCAATGGGAAGTGTTGCCAGGACGGCAAGTCCTGCAGGGAGCGCGCCTTGCCTAGCATGTGCCGGTGCATGAAGAAGAAATCCACGCCTGAGCCGTTACGATCCTTGCGCGCGCCACGCGCATCACGCTCCTTGTCGCGCGGGCCAGGCTGCCAACCAATGCCGCGCAGGGCTGCGTGTTTGTCTTCGGACAGCGTGTGCCATTTGTCCCGGGAGGCATGCCAGAGCTGGTGAAACAGCCGATGCTCGGGTGAAACCAGCCAGGCCAGCAGCGTCGGATTGAGACCGGTTCGCTCGCGGGCTTCGGGGAACACGCGTTTAACGGCAATGAAGCGATTGTCCTGGGCGGTCAGCATTAGCGGACGGTCCAGATTCACCACCCGACCACTGAGGGTGCCGCTGCCAGCATTGCCGAAACCGGCCCAGACTTCGTCCAGCAACAGGCTGAATTCGTAATCCGCTGTGCCGCTGGCGCTGAGCAATCGCCAGCTCAATTGCGTCGGTTTGGCGCCGGCCAGATCGCCGAGCACCCGGTAACGCGGCGTTTCGTTCGAGCGCAAACGCTCGGCGGTGTCGAGGAACCCGCTCAAACCGCGACCTTTGTGGCCGATGTCGAGGAACACCTCCAGCCCGTCCCGTGGCAGTCCTTCGATGCCGGCGTCAGGCCCCTCGAAACGGATCTGCCAGACACCGCGCAAGGTGTTCGCCAAGTGCTGGCTAGCGACATCCGCGACATCGAATGACGCTTCGCCGGGGGTGATCGTCGGATCCGCTATCGTCCATTCACGATGCCCATAAAAAGCCGCAGGCACGGCGGCGCCGGTCAGCGCCAGGCCTGCCATGAACCATCGTCGAGAAATCGTCATTGCCCTACCTGTGTCAGCCATGAAGCAGGCTTTATCCAAGCTAGAACGTTTGTTGCCCTCCGAAATTTATGGTGCCTCGAAAAGATCGTCCGAACGCGGCCCGAACCTTCGGCAGCTCCTACAGGTGTACGCAGCCCCAATGCAGGAGCTGCCGAAGGTTCGGGCCGCGTTCGGACGATCTTTTCGGGGGAGATCTAAATTTCCTGGTCGGTCACTCGTTCTTCCCAGATAGCTAAGGCCCCTGTGCCTGCACCCAACGGCGAACCTGACTGAGACGGCAATGACAAAACCACGTTCGAAAAAGGCTCTTTACATCGGCCTGCCGCTGGCCCTGGCGATCAGCGCCGGTGCAGGCTTTGCGGCCTGGGATTACTGGTTCAAGGATAATCCCGGGTACCCGGTCAAGGTGATGAAACAGGCCGATGAGCTGCACGAGCGGATCCTCTCCTTCGACAGCCACGTCACCGTCCCGCTGGACTTCGGCACCGCCGGCAATGAAGCGGACAAGGACGGCACCGGGCAGTTCGACCTGGTCAAAACCGGGCGTGGACGGTTGTCCGGCGCGGCGCTGACCATCTTTGGCTGGCCGGAAATCTGGAACGGTGCCAACGCCCCGCACCGCCCAACCGCCGGTTTCGTCGACGAAGCACGGTTCGAGCAGGAAACCCGCTACAAAATCATCAGCACACTGGTTCGCGACTTCCCCAATCAGGTTGCCATCGCCTACACCCCCGACGACTTCCGACGCCTGCATGGCGAAGGCAAGTTCGCGATCTTCATGAGCATGCTCAACGCCTATCCGCTGGGCAACGACCTGAACGCCCTGGACAAGTGGGCAGCCCGCGGCATGCGCATGTTCGGCTTCAGCTATGTGGGCAACAACGCCTGGGCTGACTCATCCCGGCCGTTGCCGTTTTTCAACGATTCCCGCGACGCCCTCGGCGGCCTCTCGGAGATTGGCCAGCAGGCCGTGCACCGCCTCAACGACCTTGGCGTGATCATCGACGTTTCGCAGATGTCGACCAAGGCGCTGGAGCAAGTTGCCCAGCTGAGCCGTGCGCCGATGGTCGCGTCCCACTCGGCACCGCGAGGGTTGGTGGACATCCCGCGCAACCTCAGCGACCAGGAAATGCAGCTGATCAAGAACAGCGGCGGCGTAGTGCAGATCGTCGGTTTCCCGACCTACATCCGCCCACTCAGCCAGGCCACCCAGGACAAACTCAACGCTCTGCGCGCACGCTTTGACCTGCAACCGCTGCAAGGCCTGGAGATGGCGCTGATGCCGGGGGACCCGGTGATCACCGTCTGGTCCGAGCAACGTTTCGGCGAGTACGCCAGTCAGCTCTATGCCATCGTCGACGAGGAGCCCAAGGCCACGCTCAAGGACTACGGCGACGCAATCGACTACGCGGTGAAGAAAATCGGCATCGACCACGTCGGCATCAGTTCCGACTTCAACGACGGCGGAGGTCTGGACGGCTGGAAAGACGTCAGCGAGGCACGCAACGTAACGGCCGAGCTGATCAGTCGCGGCTATGGCGAAGCCGATATCGCCAAGCTCTGGGGCGGCAACTTCCTGCGGGTCTGGGACCAGGTGCAGAAGTCCTCCAAACCTGTGGCGAAAAACTGACCCCCTCTTTTGCAAAAGCGAACCGAGCTCATGACCAACCGTCGTTCATTCCTCAAGCAGGCCGGTATTCTCGCGGCCGGCCTGCCCCTGGGTGCTGCCGTGAACCTGCCGGCGCTGGCCGCCCATCCGGCGCCGCTGCCCAAGGATAAATGGGCGCAACTACGCCAGATGTTCAATCAGGACCCGGACTACCTGCACTTCGCCAACTTTCTGGTGACTTCGCACCCAAGACCGGTGCGTGAAGCGATCGACATGCACCGCGCCAACCTCGACCGCAACCCCGGCCGGGCCATGGACTGGGACCTGGGGGAAACCGAAAAACGCGAGCAGGAAGTGCGCGTCTGGGCCGGTCGCTACCTCAAGGCCAAGCCCGAGCAGATCGCCCTCACCGGCAGCACCACCGAAGGCCTCTCACTGATCTACGGCGGTATTCATGTGCGCCCCGATCAGGAAATCCTCACCAGCGAACACGAACATTACGCGACGAACTATGCCCTGGCTTACCGCCAGCAAAAGGACGGCGTCAAGGTTCGCAAGCTCAAGCTGTTCGAGGACAGCCACAGCATTTCCGTGGATGAAGTGCTGGGCTCGATTGCCAAAGGCATTCGCCCCGAAACCCGAGTGCTCGGCATGACGTGGGTGCAATCGGGCAGCGGCGTGAAACTGCCCATCGGCGAGATCGGCAAACTGGTGGACGAGCAGAACCGCAACCGCGCAGAAAAGGACCGCATGCTGTATGTGGTCGACGGCGTCCATGGCTTCGGCGTCGAGGACCTCGACTTCCCCGACATGCACTGCGATTTCTTCATCGCCGGCACGCACAAATGGATGTTCGGCCCGCGCGGTACCGGGATCATCTGCGCCCGTTCGACCGAGCTCAAGGACGTGACGCCGACCATCCCGACGTTCTCCGAAGCCACCACTTTTTCAACCACCATGACCCCCGGCGGCTATCACAGCTTTGAGCATCGCTGGGCCCTGAATGAGGCTTTCAAGCTGCACCTGGACTTGGGCAAGGCCGAGGTGCAGGCGCGCATCCACGCGCTCAATACCTATGCGAAAAACCGCTTGCTGGAACACCCGCAGATCGAGCTGGTGACGCCAAAGAGCCCGGACCTGTCGGCCGGTTTTACCTTCTTCCGGATCAAGGATCGGGACTGTGAAAAAGTCGCCGCCCAACTGATGGAAAACCGCGTGGTCTGCGACTCGGTGGACCGCGACGTCGGCCCGGTGATCCGCATCGCCCCCGGCCTGCTCAATACCGAGAACGATATCGACCGTTTCATGGCGCTGCTGAGCAAGACCTCCTGACGCCATGACGCAGAACCCTGTGGGAGCGAGCCTGCTCGCGATAGCGGTGGATCAGTCACCATCAATGTTGAATTTGATGGCCCAATCGCGAGCAGGCTCACTCCCACATTGGGCCTGGCGTGACACCCGTTTTTTATATCGAGATGATTCATGAACCGTGATCTGCTGACCCTGCCGCTCAAGGCACTCACACTGACAGCCCTCATGGCCGGCCTGCTGCCTGTTACCGCGCAAGCCGCGGCACCCGCGCAACCGGGCAAAGTGTTCAAGGACTGCCGGGACTGCCCGGAAATGGTCGTGCTGCCCGCCGGCACCTTCACCATGGGCACCCCCGATGACGAAGTCGGGCGCGAGCCTGATGAAAGTCCGATGCACGAGGTGACCTTCGCCAAGCCGTTCGCCATGAGCCGCTTCCAGGTCACCGCCGGTGAATGGGACAGCTACGTGCGCGAGAGTGGCGTGACCATCGCCAATGGCGACACCCGGCCGGGTCGCGAGTGCGTCGCCAGCAAGCCGCGCTATCCGCAAAGTCCGCGTCAGCCGGCGGTGTGCATGAACTTCGATGACGTGAAGAACTACGTCGCCTGGCTGTCGAAAAAGACCGGGCAGACGTACCACATGGTCAGCGAAGCCCAACGCGAATATGCCGCGCGCGGCGGCAGCAAAGGGCCGTTCCCCTTCCCGTTCGATGAGGGCAAGGAATACAGCATCGCCAAGCACGCCAACACCTATGGCCCGGCGGACGGTTACAGCTACAGCTCGCCAGTGGGCAGCTACCCGCCGAATGCCTTCGGCATGTACGACATGCATGGCAACGTTTACGAATGGGTAGAAGACTGCGAACACCCTGATTACGTCGGTGCCCCCACCGATGGCAGCGCCTGGGTCGAGCCCACTTGCGAAGCCGTGCGGATTCGCGGCAACGACTGGGGTGAAGCACCGGTGTTCTCCCGCTCCGGCAACCGCAACAGCCAGTACCCACAAGAGCGCGGCGACTGGATGGGATTCCGTATCGTGCGTGACCTCTAAGACACACCCCCAATCCTGTGGGAGCGAGCTTGCTCGCGATGACTGCATCACAGTCGATAGATATGTCGACTGTCAGTCCGCTATCGCGAGCAAGCTCGCTCCCACAGGGTCATGTGTTTGAGTCGCGATCGCCGCCAGTCGGCGCCCTTCTAAATTAAGCCTTCCACCAGACGTTCTACTGGGTATCTGCCTTTACGACCCAAGGAACTGTCTTCCATGACCCAGCCTACCCGTGGCGCCATCGGCGAATTGTTCGCCCTGTTGAAACCCTTTCGGCTCATCGTCGCCGCATCCATTTTCCTGGGCATGGTCGGCGGCCTGAGCGTCACGGTATTGCTGGCGACCATCAACAACGCCCTGCATTCGGACACCGGCCTGACCCAGGGCGTGGTCGCCCTGTTCGCCGGTCTGTGCCTGCTGGCACTGGCCAGTTCGATCTGCTCGGACATTGGCACCAACTATGTGGGTCAACACATCATCGCCAAGCTGCGTAAACAGCTGGGTGAAAAGGTCCTGTCGGCACCGATCGAACAAATCGAGCGCTATCGCAGCCACCGTCTGATTCCGGTGCTGACCCACGACGTCGACACCATCAGCGACTTCGCTTTCGCTTTCGCGCCGCTGGCGATTTCCGTCACCGTGACCCTGGGTTGCATGGGCTACCTGGCCATTCTGTCGTGGCCGATGTTCCTGATCATGGTCGCTGCGATCCTGATCGGCACGGCGATTCAGGCCTACGCCCAGAGCAAAGGTGTTCAGGGTTTCATGGCCGCCCGGGAGGCCGAAGATGAGCTGCAAAAGCACTACAACGCGATTGCCGAAGGCGCCAAGGAATTGCGCATTCATCGTCCACGCCGCCAGCGTATGTTCGTCTCGGGCATCAAGGCTACGGCGGAATTCATCTGCAACACCCAGGTGCGTTCGATCAATACGTTCGTCATTGCCAAGACCTTCGGCTCGATGCTGTTCTTCGTGGTCATCGGCCTGGCCCTGGCCCTGCAAACCTTTTGGCCAAGTGCCGACAAAACCGTGATGAGCGGCTTCGTGCTGGTGTTGCTTTATATGAAAGGCCCGCTCGAGCATTTGATCAGCACCCTGCCCATCGTCAGCCGCGCGCAGATCGCCTTCCGCCGCATCGCCGAATTGTCGGAGCAGTTTTCCACCCCGGAACCTCATCTGCTGCTCAGCGATAAAGGCAACGTCAAGCAAGCAGTACACGAACTGAAACTGGCCGATGTACGTTTCAGCTTCCCGGCTGCCGAAGGTGCTGCACCGTTCCAGCTAGGGCCGGTCAACCTGACGATCAAGCAAGGCGACATCACCTTTATTGTCGGCGAGAACGGGTGCGGCAAGACCACGCTGATCAAACTGCTGCTGGGCCTGTACACGCCGCAGCAGGGTGCAATCCACGTCAACGGCGAAGTGATCGACGCCGCCAACCGCGATGACTATCGCCAGTTGTTCACCACCATTTTTGCCGACTATTACCTGTTCGACGACGTGGTCCAGGGCGATACGCACATCCCCGAAGACGCCAACAAATACCTGCAACGGCTGGAGATCGCGCACAAGGTCAGCGTCAAGGACGGCAACTTCACCACCACCGACCTCTCCACCGGCCAGCGCAAACGCCTGGCCTTGGTCAATGCCTGGCTGGAGGAGCGTCCGGTGCTGGTGTTCGATGAATGGGCGGCCGATCAGGACCCGACCTTCCGCCGGATTTTCTACACCGAGCTGCTGCCGGACCTCAAGCGTCTGGGCAAGACCATCATCGTGATCTCCCACGATGACCGTTATTTCGACGTGGCGGACCAACTGGTGCGCATGGAAAGCGGACGGGTCGTCACCGAACTGGCCCCCGCCTGAAACAGAAAACCGAGGTCTGTGTAGCAGCTGGCGAAGCCTGCGTTCGGTTCGGGCCGCGTTCGGACGCAGCAGTCGCCAATTCAGCTCACGAGGTCTTCCTGATGCACCGCGGATTCTGGTTTTACGACTGCTTCGCAGCCGAACGCAGGCTTCGCCAGCTGCTACATAGATCGCGTTGCGGCGGCCTTCATAAATTTATTTAACGGGTTTCTTTCCGGTTTTACGTTCGCGCTGCGTCTAATAATCATTCCTATTAACAAAAACTCTGCACAACACTTTTTCAGGAGCTCAGGTACGTAATGCGACCTCAAACACGCCGCACACCTCTCGCGCTGGCCGTACAGCGCCCGACTTTGCATCGCACCCTGTTCACCAGCGTACTGCTGACCGCCACCTTGCTGGGGAGCTCGATGGCCAATGCTGCACCGGTAAAAGTGAACATTGCAGGTCAATCGCTTTCCAACGCGCTGACCGAACTGGGCATGCAGACCAACCTGCAAATCCTCTACAGCCCGGATCAGGTTGCAGGGATCAAGTCCCGCGCGGTGTCCGGTTCACTGGAACCGTCCGACGCCCTCGCCGCCCTGCTGAAAGGCACCGGCATTTCGTTCCAGATCAGCGGTAATACCGTCACGCTGGTATCCGGCGGCGGCTCGAGCCTGCAACTGGGCGCAACCACCATTTCCGGCCAGGCCCTGGGCCTGACCACTGAAGACACCGGTTCCTACACCACCGGCGCGACCACCACCGCGACCAAGCTGCCGCTGACCCTGCGTGAAACGCCGCAATCGGTGACCGTGGTGACGCGTCAGCAAATGGACGATCGCGGTGTACAAAGTGTCGGCGACGCCTTGCGCAATACCCCCGGCATTTCGTCGCAGAAGTACGACAGCGACCGTACCGAGTTTTCCGCCCGTGGCCAGGCCATTACCAACTTTCAGTACGATGGCGTAAACACCATCTACGACGGTGTTTACGGTGAAAACCCAAATAACAGCGACGACACTGCCAGCCTGGACCATATCGAGGTCATCAAAGGCGCTACCGGCCTGATGACCGGCACCGGCGACCCTTCCGCCACGGTCAACCTGATCCGCAAGAAGCCGACCAAGGAATTCAAGGCCTCGGTCAGCGCCACCGCCGGCTCGTGGGATAAATACCGCGCAGAAGGCGATATTTCCGGCTCGCTGACCGATTCCGGCAACGTGCGTGGTCGCTTCGTGAGCACCTATCAGGACGCCAACTCTTACCTGGATCATTACAGCCAGAAAAAAGACCTGTTTTACGGCATCCTCGAAGCCGACCTCACGGACGACACCCTGCTGACCTTCGGCATCGACAAATCCAGCGCCACCCCGCGCGGTACATCCTGGACGGGTAACCCGACGTACTTCTCCGATGGCGGCCGTACCGACTTCTCTCGCAGTTTCAACCCAGGCGCCGACTGGAGCCGTCGTGATTTCGAGAGCACCACTTACTTCGCCTCGCTGGAACAAGCGCTGGCCAATGACTGGAAACTCAAAGTCAGCCTGGACCAGAAAACTACCGATCACGACACCCAACTGGCCTCGGCCAGCGGCGGCAATCCGGACCGCACCACCGGTGAAGGCATGTTCCTTTACTGGGGTCGCTGGGAAGGTCATCGCGTGCAGAACACCGCTGACGTAAACGTCTCCGGCCCGTTCACCCTCGGCGGTCGCGAACACGAAGTGGTTGCCGGAGTCATGGCATCGCACTCGCGCCAGACCGGCTCGACATACGACACCAGCGCCTTCGAAATGGTCCCGGGCAGCATCTATGACTGGGAAGGCAATCTGCCTAAACAGGAGTTCCCGAAAAACGGCAAATACGAACGCACCCAAAGCCAAAACGGTATTTACCTGGCCACGCGCCTGCGTCCGACCGACGATCTGTCGTTCATCCTCGGCAGCCGTTTGAGCACCTTCAAGTACAACGAGGATTACTCCTACTATCCGGGCGGCACCCTGAGCGACACTCACGCCAGCTACAAGGAACATGGCGTCGTCACACCGTATGCCGGCGTGGTCTATGACCTGAACGATACGTACTCGGCCTACGCCAGTTACACCAATATCTATCAGCCACAAATCTATAAGGACGCCAATGGCTCGACCCTGGAACCGGTGGAAGGCAACGCCTACGAAACCGGTCTGAAAGCGGCTTACTTTGAAGGCAAATTGAACGCCAGCCTGGCCTTCTTCCGCATCGAGCAGGACAACGTCGCCGAATCGATCGGCACTAACCCGGTCACCAACGAAGGCATTTACAAAGCCATCGACGGCGCTACCACCAAAGGCGTGGAACTGGAACTGGCGGGTGAACTGGCCGAAGGCTGGAACCTGTCCGCCGGCTACACCTACGCCCGTACCCGTGACCAGGATGAGCAACGCATCTTCGGATACCCGCTGTCCACTACCCGGCCGGAACACCTCGTGCGTACGTTCACGACCTACCGTCTGCCAGGCATCCTGAACAAGTTCACCGTCGGTGGCGGCGTCAGCTGGCAGAGCGCTTTCTACGGCAAGATCTACAGCCCTACCGTGGGCGACTACACCCAGATCAAGCAAGGCGGCTACACCCTCGTGGACCTGATGACCCGTTACCAGGTCGACGAACACCTGAGCTTCACCGTCAATGCCAAAAACGTATTCGACAAGACGTACCTGACGGGCCTGGGCAACTTCGATACCACGCTCTACGGCGAGCCACGTAACCTGCAACTCACCGCGAAGTATGATTTCTGAGTTGCTGAGCTGAAATGAAAAATGCCCGTGTCATGAGATACGGGCATTTTTTATGGCTGTGAGATTTGTGTCGACTGTGATGCCTATATCGCGAGCAAGCTCGCTCCCACAGTGGATCTTGGGTGGATACAACACCTACGTACGACCTAGATCAATTGTGGGAGCGAGCTTGCTCGCGATATAGGTAGTCGCCCCTCCAGAGATCCCACTGATCAAACACAAAAACCCGGCAGTAACTAGTCAGACGGATCAAGCCTATCCAGCGCCCGGTTCACCGCCAGCTCCCCCAGCATGATGACTTGCGCAATGCCCAGCAGGGAATTTCGACTTGGCCCATCCATATGGTCCGCCAGATCCATGGCCATGACATTGGCCGATGCCAGCGACTCGCACGCATGGGCCAGCAGGGTTTCGGTATCGAGCTGCGGGTTGACGATGAACATGGTGCTGAGTTTGCGTGGGGTGGCGTTGATGAAAGCGGCAGCGTTGAGGTGGTAATCGAGGGCGCGGTCGGCGGCTTCGTGGAGTTTTTTTGAATCGGGGCTTTCGTACGGGGATGCCGGATCGGTGTCCGGCGGATTCGGTATCGGTTTGAACATAGATGCTTCCCTTTGGTAGTTGGGCCGCAACCATCTCGCTACTACACGAAAGGGTGGCAGCTGTGCGCAAGTTAGTAGACCGGAAAGGTAAGCAAAAACCGGCGCGTCCGAGGACGCCATGCGCACAGCTACCATCAAGCGCAGGCGGAAACCTGACTGATGATGCTCATGCGACCGCAATTACCTTAGCCGGGCTACTAAACCCAATCACTGACAATCAGTGACGGGAACCAAGTTACCGAGCAGCCCCAAGGCGCACAAGCCGGCGGATTCTGGCGTAACTGTAGGCAACGACGCAAGGCGTTGTAGCTTTCATGAAGTAACGCTGCGGGGAATTAAACAAGCGCGATCAAACGACGTTTAACGATCTGAGCCAGACTTCAGATCAAAGCCGCGAACGCACCCAATCCGCCACTTCCGCATGAATCCCCTCAACCTCTCCCAACAACCCCGCCATACGCAAAAAGTCATGGGTCATTCCAGGCTGTTCCAGCAACGTCACCTCATTCCCGGCAGCACGCAGCCGCTCGGCATACGCCAACCCTTCGTCATGCAACGGATCATGCCCGGCCAAGTACACCAGTGCTGGCGCCACGCCTGACAGATCCTCCGCCAGCAACGGCGAGCAGCGCCAATCAGCCAGATCCTCTGGCGTACGCCAGTAATGCGCATAGAACCAATCCAGCGTCGGCGTCTCCAGCAAGTACCCTTCTGCAAAGTCCCGATGCGAGGCGCGCTTGGTCGTGGCATCCGTCACCGGGTACACCAGCAATTGCGCCTTCGGTTTCAACGCCAGTTCCTCAGGTTCACGCACCGCCATGATCGACAACACTGTCGCCAGCGTCGCACCCACGCTGTCACCGGCCACGGCCACTCGCGTTGCGTCCAGGCCATGTGCCGCGCCCTCGCGCACCAGCCAGTTCCCCGCATCGCAGGCATCTTGCACCGGCGTCGGGAACCGCCATTCCGGCGCCAGTCGATAATCCACCGTCAACAAGGCAAATCCGCCTTGGGAGGCCAGCCGCCGGCACAGCGCATCATGGGAATCGAGGCTGCCGACCACATAGCCGCCGCCATGAAAATACAACACCACCGGTTGCAGCCCATCGACCGTTTGCCCATCGCGATACACCCTTGCCGACAGGCTGTGGCCATCTCGCGCGGCGATGGTGAAGTCTTCGCAGGCAACGCTGTCCAGCGGCACATCGAGAAACCCCGACGACGCTTCGAAATCGATCCGCGCCTGTTGCGGCGACTGTTCATGCATCGCGCGACTCTTGCCGGTCATCCGGCCGAACTCGGCGAGTTCTAGAAATGCTTCAAGTTCTGGCAACACAGCCATGGGACGAATCCTTCTACACAAAGAGGTCAATACAAAATCCTGATACGAACGACGCTTGTGTAGGAGCTGTCGAGTGAAACGAGGCTGCGATCTTTTGATCTTGATCTTAAAAAACAAGATCGAAAGATCGCAGCCTCGTTTCACTCGACAGCTCCTACAGGGGACCGTGGTGCTCCCGTTTATGCGATTGCCAATCGGCGTTCCAACAGGTCTTCAAGCTCATCCAGCAACTCATCACCGCGCAGCAGTTCGTAGTGCCCGCCCGCCAACAAGCGATCTACACCATGGCTACCGACCTGGGCCTCAAACACCCGACGTTCATCGTCGCGTTCGGCCACCCACCAGCGATGCGCCTTAATCTGAATCGCCGGCAGTTGCCGATGCGCCAGCGCCAGTTGCTTGAGGCGTGAGCCGGTGGCGAAGATCTGCGTGAGTTCCCCCACGCCCAACGCAGCTTGTTCATTGGAACCGTGCATGGCCGCCTCGATCACCGCCGTGGAACCTTCGCGCTCATTCAAGTCAGCGGCTTTCAGCGCAGTCAGCGCTTGAGCCTCATCGGCCGGCAGACCGAGCACAAATTTCAGGAAGTCGCCCAGGTCCTCGCGCCAGTCCCCCGCTTCTGCGGTGCCCGCCACGTAGCTGTCGACCAGCCCGGCAAACGCGACCGTCTCACCCTGGGTTTCCAGTTCGTGAGCAACCAGTTGCGTCAACGCTCCGCCCAACGACCAGCCCAGCAAGTAATACGGCCCCTTGGCCTGCTGACTGCGAATCCGTTGCGCATAGGCTTGAGCCATGGCCAGCAGTGACTCGTCCTGCCATTGCGGGTCAAGCAGCATCCGGCATTGCAGGCCGTACACCGTGCGCCGGCCTTCCAGTCGACGGGCCAGCGGTTCGTAGTCGAACACCGTGCCGAAACCGGCGTGCAGGCAGAACAGCGCCGGCACGTTCGGGATTCGCGCATTGAGCGCCAGCAACGGGTCCGGCGCAGACGCCGGTTCGGCAGCCTGATAGCCACTGAGTTCGGCGATGCACGGCTTCTGCATCAGATCCCGCAGCTTCAATTCAAAGCCCAGTTGCGGCTGACTGCGTACCCGCGAAATGACTTTGAGCACCTGCAACGAGTCGCCGCCCAGTTCGAAGAAGTTATCGTCGATGCCCACTTGCGGCACGCCGAGCACCTCTTGCCAGATCGCGGTCAGCGCCGTTTCCAGTGCGTTGCGCGGCGCACGATAGCCGCCGAGCGCCCATTCCGGCGCAGGCAGTGCGCGACGGTCGAGCTTGCCGTTGGCCGACAGCGGGAAACGCTCCAACACCATGATTCGCGCCGGCACCATGTAATCCGGCAGTTGCGCTTGCAGTTCAGACTTCAAGCGACGATCCAGCCCGACTGCACCGGCTGCCACCACATAACCCACCAATTGCTTGCCGGTCGGCGTGTCGTGCACCACCACGGCGGCATCCTGCACCCCGGCGCAGTCGCGCAGACGGGCTTCGATTTCGCCCAGTTCGATGCGGAAACCACGGATCTTCACTTGCTGGTCAAGACGCCCCAGGTAGTCGATCAACCCGCACTCGCGCTGGCGCACCAGATCGCCAGTGCGATACATGCGGCCACCGGCCTCGAACGGATCGGGGATGAAACGCTCGGCGCTCATGCCGGGACGCTGGTGGTAACCGCGCGCCAGGCATTCGCCGCCCAGGTACAGCTCACCGCTAACACCGACCGGCAACGGATTGAGGTCGGCATCCAGCACGTACAACCCACGCCCGGCCACACCACGACCAATCGGCGCATACGCCGCGTCGCAGGTTTCGCTGACCTCGGCACGCCACAACAAAGGCGTGACCACGGTTTCGGTCGGGCCGTAACCATTGACCAGACGCTGCGGACGCAGAGCCCGTTTGACCTGCTCGAAACTGGCCTCCGGCACCGCATCACCGCCAAAGCAATACACCTCGACCGCGGGTGGATTGCCCAGACGTTCAGCCACCTCGGCCATCTGTTGCAGGTACGCCGGCGGGAAGCAGGCCACGGTGACGGCGCGACGCTGCAGCACTTCCAGGGTTTGCTCCGGCGTCCACAAACTGTCATCGCGGATCACCAGGCTGCCGCCGGCCAACAGCACGCTCAGCCAGCGCTCCTGAGCACCGTCGAAGGCGAACGACATAAAGTGCAATTCGCGGCTGCGCGGCGCCAGTTCGTAGAGCTCGATGATGCCGCGGCAATGCCGGGCAATCGGTCCACGCGCCACCGCCACACCTTTAGGCTGGCCGGTGGAACCGGAGGTGTAAATCAGGTACGACAGATGCCCCGGCAGCGGTTGGGAAACCGGGCATTCGGTGTTGCCAGCAACGGCCAACTGATCGAGCAGCAGACGCGGTGGACTGTCGGCCAGGGTCAGCCGTTCGCCCAGATCACTGTCGCAAAGCAACAGGCTGGCCGCCGAATCGCTCAACATATAAGCCAGCCGCTCAGCCGGGTACGCGAGGTCCAAAGGCAGATACGCCGCCCCTGCTTTAAGCACCGCGAGGAACGCAACGATGGTGCGTTCGGAACGCGGCAACGCCACCGCCACCAGACTTTCCGGCCCGATGCCGCGACCGATCAGTTGCTGCGCCAACCCATTGGCCTGTGCCTCAAGCTGTGCATAACTGACTTCCCGATCCTCGCAGATCAAGGCGATTTTCTCCGGTTGCGTGCGTACATGCTGATTGAACGCGTGCAGCAAATCGGCGTTGCCTTCAGAAACTTGCGGCAGGCTGATCAGTGCTTCAGGCAAGCCAATGTTGCCAAGCAGACGCGTGGCATCCTCCGGCAACGCACGCAACAAACCTTCGAGCTGCGCACGAATCCGCTCAACTTCCACTTCACTGAAGCGATCACGCAGGAACAGGTATTCGACTTCCAGGCCTTCTTCGTTGGCGCTGACCATCAAGTCCATCGGGAAGTTGGTCACCCCGCCACTGCCGACTTCGGCAAAGCGCAGCTCACCTTCCTCGCCCCCTTTCAAGGCGCGGTCCACCGGATGGTTTTCGAATACGATGATGCTGTCGAACAAGCCCTGACCACCCTGCCCGGCCCAGCGTTGAATGTCCGACAACGGCGTGTGCTCGTAGTCGCGCACCATCAGGTTGTAATCCTGCAAGTCGCGCAGCCACTCGCCCAACGGTTGTTGCGGATCAAGCGTCTGAATGACCGGCAAGGTATTGATGAACAGGCCGAGCATGTCCTGCGCGCCGGCCAACCCGGTCGGACGCCCCGCCACCGTGGCGCCGAACGCGACACTGCGTTGGCCGCTGTGGCGTTGCAGCAGCAACAGCCACGCGCCTTGCACCAGTGTGTTGAGGGTCACGCGCTGACGCTTGGCGAAGTTGTGCAGTTTGCGCGTCGCTTCGGCGTCGAGGTTGCTGTACATCACGCCGTGACCGGAACCCGCCGCACCGGAAGCCTTGGCCAGAATGGTTGGTTCTTCGAGTAGCGCCAGGCGCTCACGCCAGAACCCTTGCGCCTGCGCACCGTCCTGACGTTGCAGCCAGGCGATGTAGTCGGCGTAACGACCGGTCAGGGTCGGCAGGCTGTCGTTGTGGTACAGGCGCAACATGTCGCCCAACAGCCGCGAGGCGCTCCAGCCGTCCAACAACAGGTGATGGTAGATCCAGATCATCTGGTAACGGTCATCACCCAGGCGAACCAGAATGAAACGCATCAACGGCGGGCAGCTCAGGTCGAAGCCTTTGGCCTGTTCCGCAGCCGCCAGTTCGCTCAGCGCCTGCTCGGTGTCGCTGCGGTCGCGCCAGTCGAGTTCTTCGATCGGCAACTCGACATCAGCGAACACCGCTTGCAGCGGATCGGCCAAGCCATCGCGCCAGCGGAACGCCGCGCGCAGCACTTCATGCCGCTCGACCAGCGTCTGCCACGCCGCGCGGAAACGCGGCACCTGCAAGCCGTCCACCGCTACGCTCAACTGGTTGACGTAGGGGTTCAGCTCCGGTGAATCGAGGCAATGGAACAGCATGCCTTGCTGCATCGGCGACAGCGGATAGAGATCTTGCAGCCCTTCACGGGCGGCGATGTCGATGTGCGGCACCAACGCAAAAGCAGGGACTTTCGGCGCTTCAACCAACGCCGCTTCGCGGCTGGTCGCTACCGCAGCGAGTGCCCGAATGGTCTGCTGCTCGAACAGTTGCTTCGGACTGAACACCAGCCCGCGCTGCCCGGCACGACTCACCGCTTGCAGCGAGATGATCGAGTCACCGCCGAGCTCGAAGAAGTTCTCGGTGACGCCCACCGACTCCAGCCCCAGCAGTTGCTGCCAGATCTCCACCAGCAACGCTTCGGCCGGCGACGCGGCAGCCACTTGATCGTGGTTCTGCCGAGTGGCTTCAGGCGCTGGCAGGCCTTGGCGATCAAGCTTGCCGTTCGGCGTCAGCGGCAACGCGGCCAGGCACATCAAATGCGCCGGCAGCATGTGCGCCGGCAGACGGCTGCGCAGGTGCAGGGTCAGCGCTTCACGCAAATCGTGCTCGTCGGCGAGCGGGTCGCGGGGCACCACGTAGCCAACCAACTGGCGGCTCACCGGACCTTCGCGATCAATCACAAAGGCTTCACGCACGCCCTCATGTTCCAGCAGGCAGGCTTCGATTTCACCGAGTTCGATACGGAAACCGCGAATCTTCACTTGCTGGTCGATACGACCGAGGTATTCAACGACACCGTCGGCACGGAACCGCGCGAGGTCGCCACTGCGGTACAAACGTGCGCCCGGCACGAACGGATCCGGCACAAAGCGTTCAGCCGTCAGGTCCGGACGTTGATGGTAACCCCGCGCGACGCCCTCGCCGCCCAGGTACAACTCGCCCGCCACGCCAACCGGCAATGGCTGCAAACCGCCATCCAGAATATAGGCGCTGCGGTTACCGACCGGCCGGCCAATGGGCATGAACGCCGAGTCGAATTCGGTGTCCGGGTACGCCAGCCAGATCAGCGGCGTGATCACCGTTTCGGTCGGGCCGTAGCCGTTGATCAGGCGCTTCGGTTGCAGCACCTGCTGGACTTCATCGAACGCATGTTTAGCCATGCCTTCGCCGCACGGGGTGTAAGAGCGGATCGGCAGATCACGCCCCGCTTCGCCCATGAAATCGGCGATCTGCGCCAGGTAGCTCGGGGTGAAGCAGGCGATGGTGATGCCGTGCTTTTCGATCTCGGCGCAGGTGCGCTCCACGCTCCACAACTCGTCGTCGCGGGGCATCACTGCCGAACCGAACACCAGCGGCGTCAGCCAACGCTCGTGGGCGCCGTCGAAGCTGATCGAGGCAAATTGCAGCTCGCGATCGTCCGGGGTCATGCCGTACAACTCGCCGATCGACAGGCAATGCATGGCCAGCGGACCGTGGGCCACGCTGACGCCTTTCGGTCGTCCGGTGGAGCCCGAGGTGTAAATCAGGTACGCGAGGTTTTCGCCGCAGGTGAGGTTGACCGGGTTGGTGTCCGCCATGAATTCCAGCGGCTCGCGGTCGATTTCCAGCACCGATAAGCCTTCCGGCAGTGGCAGTTTTTCTCGCAGCCACGATTGGCTGATCAGCAGCGAAATGCCGCTGTCTTCCATCAAATAATGCAGGCGCTCGGCCGGATACGCCGGGTCCAGCGGCACGTAGGCGCCGCCGGCCTTAAGGATCGCCAGCAAGCCAATGATCATTTCCGGCGAACGCTGCATCGCGAGGCCGACCCGCACTTCCGGGCCGATGCCCAGTGCGCGCAAGCGGTGGGCCAATTGGTTGGCGCGGCGGTTGAGTTGGTCGAAGCTCAGTTCCAGGTCGTTGAAGATCAGCGCCGTGGCGTCCGGGCGGGCGACGGCCTGGGCCTCGATCAATTGATGCACGCAGAGCGGGTTTTCCGTCGCGGTGAATGCCGGGTTCCACTCCACTAACTGTTGCGCACGTTCCGGCGCGGTCAGCAGGTCCAGTTCACTCAATGCAGCGTGTGGCGCGGCGACCATCGCCGCCAGCAGCGCGGCCAAATGCTCGCTCATGCGGGCGATGGCGTCGGCGCTGAAGTGGGCGCACTGGTAGCTCCAGTTCAGGCTGAGCAGGCTTTCGGCAGTGGCCGCCAGTGTCAGCGGGAAGTTGGTGCGTTCATGGTTCTGCGGGATGGAGAAACTCAACCCGGCCGGCGCACCTTGTTGCAGCGCTTTGGCCACCGGGAAGTTTTCGAACACCAGCAGGCTGTCGAACAGCGGCTCACCGGCGCGCCCGGCCCAACGCTGAATGTCACCCAATGCGGTGAATTCATGCTCACGCAGTTCCAGGTTCTGCGCCTGCAAGCGGGTCAGCCACTGGCCGACGCTTTCAACGGCGTCCGGGCTGATGATCACCGGCAAGGTGTTGATGAACAGGCCGAGTTGACTTTCAGCCCCCGGCAAGTCCACCGGCCGCCCCGCCACCGTGGCGCCAAACGCCACGCTGCGTTGACCGCTGTAGCGTTGCAGCAAGAGTGCCCAGGCACCTTGGACCAAGGTGTTGAGGGTGACCTTTTGCTGACGGGCAAACTCGCTGAAGCGTTTGCTGGTGGCGATATCGAAGGTCTGACGGTGGTCGGCAAATTCCGCCGTCGACAGGTTTTTACTGTCGCCATGGGCCAGGCTCTGGGCCAACAGGGTCGGGTTGTCGAGGGTCGACAACTGCTCGCGCCAGAACAGCTCGTCGGCTTGCGCATCCTGAAGATGCAACCAGCCGATGTAGTCGGCAAAACGCCCGGTCGGTGCCTGCACGTCCTGCCCGGCATAACGCTGCAGGACTTCGCTCAACAGCAGTGAGTTACTCCAGCCATCGAGCAACAAGTGATGGTGGGTGTAGATCAGTTGCTGACGCTCATCGTCGAGTCGCACCAGGGTCAAACGCATCAACGGCGCCCGGGTCGAATCGAGCTGCAAGCGTTCGCTGTCGATCAGCTGCACCAACGCTTCGGCCTGATCGTTGCGGCTGCGCCAGTCGAGGCAGGTCATCGGCAATTGCAGGTGACGATGCACCAACTGCACCGGCGCTTCGAAGCCGTCGGGGAAGTGGAAACTGCTGCGCAGGATCGGATGGGTGTCGAGCACCGCTTGCCACGCGCGGCCGAGCCGTTCGGCATCGAGGCCACGGGCTTCGACGCTGAGTTGGTTCACGTAGGCGCCGGACTCCGACTCGTACAGGCTGTGGAACAGCAAACCGGCCTGCATCGGCGACAGCGGATACAGGTCCTCGATCTGCGCCGGTGACCACGGCAGACCGTCGAGTTGCGCCTGAGTCAGACGCGCCAACGGGAAGTCCGCCGGGGTCACGCCGCCCGCGCCATCGCTCAGGCAATGAGCGATCAGCGCCAGCAACTCACTGCGGAAATCCGCGGCCAGCGCTTCGATTTCACGCTGGTCAAAGCACTCGCGGCTGAAGGTCCAGTCGAGTTTCAGTTCACCGCCATAGACCTGACCGTCCACCGACAGCCAGTTCGGCAACGGTGCGTCAGCTGATTGCGCGGCGCCGCTGGATTCCCGAGCTGGGGTGAACAGTGCGTCTTCG
Organism: Pseudomonas rossensis; assembly: GCF_039888995.1. NCBI lineage: Bacteria > Pseudomonadati > Pseudomonadota > Gammaproteobacteria > Pseudomonadales > Pseudomonadaceae > Pseudomonas > Pseudomonas rossensis. Next base: position 27,844 of record NZ_JBBWCB010000010.1, read on the forward strand.
GCAAAACTCTGGTCGAACTGCCCGAGGTAGTTGAACGTCACGCGTGCTTGCGGCAACGCGGCCAACGCCGCTTGGGTCGCGGCATCGCCCATGTAACGCAATAGGCCGTAGCCCATGCCTTTGCCGGGGATTTCGCGCAATTGCTGCTTGATCGCCTTGATCGAACCCGCAAGGTCGACGGTCGGCGTCAGGCGCACCGGGAACAGACTGGAGAACCAGCCGACGGTGCGGGTCAGGTCGATGTCGTCGAACAGCTCTTCGCGGCCATGGCCTTCGAGCTGAATCAGCGCCGATGCATCGCCGGTCCAGCGGCTGAGGGTGCGGGCCAGCGCGGTCAGCAGCAGGTCGTTGACTTGAGTGCGGTAGATCGCTGGCGCCTGTTGCAGCAACTGGCGGGTCTGCTCGCGGTTCAGGCCGATGCTGACGCCTTGGCGCAGATGCCCGGCCTGGCTGGCTTGAGCGTTGGCGGCTGGCAGCGAATCATTGGCAGCGCTCAGTTGCGCCTGCCACCAGTTCAATTCGCTAGCGGCAGTTTCGGAACGTGCATAGGCATCGAGTTTGTCGGCCCAAGCCTGGAAAGCGCTGGTCTTCGGTGGCAGCTCTTGCCCTTGGTAAGCGGCCTGCAAATCTTCCAGCAACACCCGCCAGGAAACACCGTCCACCGCCAAGTGGTGGATCACCAACAGCAACCGCTGCGAGCCATCCGCCTGGGCGATCAACGCCACGCGCAGCAGCGGACCGTCTTGCAGGCTGAGGCTGCGCTGGGCTTCGTCGCACACCGATTCCAGCGAGGCATCGCTGGCCACGCGGGCGGTCCAGAGCATGTCGATCACATCACAGCTGTCGGCCCCGACATAACGCGCCGACCATTGGCCATCGACCTGACTGAAGCGCAAACGCAGCGCGTCGTGCTGCTTGAGCAGACGTTGCAGCGCCGCTTGCAGACGCGGCAACTCGAGGGTTTCGCGCGGTACCAGCAGCACCGCTTGGTTCCAGTGCGCGCGTTGCGGAATCGGCTCGTCGAAGAACCAGCGCTGGATCGGCGTGAGTGTTTGCACGCCGTCCACCGGCCCTTGTTGCGCCAGCGGCGCCGCTTGTTCTTTGACCACGGCAGCCAGTGCTTGCAAGGTTTGCTGCTGGAACAGGTCGCGCGGTTGCAGGCTCAGGCCTGCACGACGGGCACGGCTGACCACTTGAATCGAAATGATCGAGTCGCCGCCCAGTTCAAAGAAATTGTCCTGACGCCCGACCTGCTCCACGCCCAACACGTCTTGCCAGATCTGCGCCAGCACTTGTTCGTGTTCGCTGCGTGGCGCTTCGAACGCGCGTTGGCTGACCTGTGCGGTGGGCGCAGGCAGGCGTTTACGGTCGAGTTTGCCGTTGGGGCTCAGGGGCATTTGCTCGATCAGCACGGTCTGCGTCGGCACCATGTAGTCCGGCAGGCTCGCCAGCAGGTGGCTTTTCAGGGTTTCACGCCACGCGCCTTGCTGCTCGGCATCGGCGCTGACCAAGGCTCGATCTTGCGGCACGATGTACGCAACCAGTTGCTTGCCGCTCGGGCCATCGAGGGCCAGCACCACCGCTTCCTGCACGTCGGCATGTTCTTGTAGACGCGCTTCGATTTCGCCCAGTTCGATGCGCAAACCTCGAATCTTCACTTGGTGGTCGATACGCCCGCAGTAGTCGATGGCGCCATCAGCGCGATAGCGCGCCAGGTCGCCGGTGCGGTACAGGCGCTCGCCGCTGCCGAACGGGTCGACCACGAAACGCTCGGAGGTCAGCGCGCCACGGCGGTGATAACCGCGAGCCAGACCGACACCGCCCAGGTACAACTCACCCACCGCGCCCAGCGGCAACGGTTGCAGTTCGCTGTCGAGGATGCAGGTGCGCAGGTTGGCGATTGGCCGGCCGATCGGCACGCTGTCGCGGCCCTCTTCCACGCAGGTCCAGTGGGTCACGTCGATGGCCGCTTCGGTCGGGCCATACAGGTTGTACAAATTCGCTTGCGGCAGACTGCGCAAGGTCTGGCGTTGCAGTTCCATCGGCAGCGCTTCACCGCTGCAAATGATCCGTTGCAGCGAGGTGCAGGCCAGCGCCTCGTCGGCACCGATAAACGCCGAGAGCATCGACGGCACAAAGTGCAGCGTGGTGATCGCCTGTTCGACGATCAACGCGGCCAGACGTTGCGGATCGCGGTGCTCGCCGGGGGCGGCGATGACCAGCGTGGCGCCCTTCATCAGCGGCCAGAAAAACTCCCACACCGACACGTCGAAACTGAACGGCGTCTTTTGCAGCACGCAGTCGCTCGGCAGCAGGTTGTAGGCCTCCTGCATCCACTCCAGACGGTTGTGCAGCGCCACATGACGGTTGCCCGCGCCCTTGGGTTCGCCGGTGGAACCGGAGGTGTAAATCACGTAAGCAAGGTTTTCTGCGACAGCGAGGTTTGATAGATCGGTGCCCGGCAGATCGCTCAGCCAATCGGCTTCGCTGTGCAAGCACAAGGTGCGCACGTTGTCCGGGGTCGGGAGTTGCGCCAGCAGATGTTCCTGAGTCAGCAACAGCAAAATACCGCTGTCTTCGATCATGTAGCTCAGGCGATCAATCGGGTATTCAGGGTCCAGCGGCACATAAGCGCCACCGGCCTTGAGAATGGCCAACAGGCCGACGACCATTTCAAACGAGCGGTCGCAGGCAATGCCCACCAGCACTTCCGGGCCGACACCCTGGGCACGCAAGTGATGGGCCAGACGGTTGGCGCGCAGGTTCAGCTCGGCGTAACTCAGGCTCTGACCCTGGAACACCAGCGCTGTCGCCTCACCGTTTTCAATCGCGCGCGCTTCAAAATGCCGCTGCACGCAGACTTCGCCCGGATAGGTTTGAGCTGTGTCGTTGAGGTCGTCGAGGATGCGCAGACGCTCTTCGGCCTCCAGCAATGGCAACTCGGCTAGCGGGCACTGCGGGTTCGCCAGCACACCGGCCAACAAATTCCGCCAATGACGCGCTAAATGCTCGATGCGTTCAGCATCGAACAAATCGGTGGCGTACGTCAGGCTTGCGAACAGCTTGTCGCCCTCTTCCTGCGTGTCCAGTTGCAAATCGAATTGCGTGGTGTGCGCCGTGGCGTTCAGCGCTTCGACGCGCAACCCTGCGAGCAAACCGCTGACCGCCGCCGGTTTGGCTTGCTGGTGGTTGAACATCACCTGGAACAATGGACTGTGGCTGAGGCTGCGCTCACTTTGCAGCGCCTGCACCAGACGCTCGAACGGCAAGTCCTGATAATCCTGGGCATCCAGCGAAGCAGCGCGGGTCTGGTCGAGCAATTGGCTGAATGGCAGACGTCCGTCCAGTTCAGCACGCATCACTTGGGTGTTGACGAAGAAACCGATCAGGCCACGGGTTTCCGCGCGATTACGGTTGGCAATCGGCACGCCGACCCGCAGGTCGGACTGGCCGCTGTAGCGATAGAGCAAGGCCTGGAAGCTCGCCAGCAACAGCATGAACGGCGTGACGCCGCGCTGTTTGGCCAGGGTCATCAGACCGCTGGCCAGGGTCGCATCAAGGGCGAAATCCAGACGTGCACCGCGCTGGCTCGGCTGCGCCGGGCGCGGACGGTCGGTGGGCATTTCGAGCAGCGGTTGTTCGCTGCCGAGGGTCTCACGCCACCAGTTGAGTTGATGCTCCAGCTCCCCCGCTTCCATCCAGCGGCGTTGCCACAGGGCGTAGTCGGAATACTGAATCGGCAGCGCCTCCAGCGCTGCATTCTGCCCTTGGCAATGCGCGGCGTAGAGTCGGGAAAACTCCTCGACCAACACACCCATCGACCAACCATCGGTGACAATGTGGTGCAAGGTCAGCAACAGCACATGGTCTTCGGCATCGAGCTGCAACAGGCTGACCCGCAGCAGCGGACCGTGCTGCAGATCGAACGGCCGGGCGATGTCCTGCTCGACCGTTTTCATGGCCAGATCGAGACGCTGCTCCTGAGGTTCATCGCGCAGGTCGATCTGTTCGATCGGCAGCGAAGTGAACCCGGCCAGTGTCTGCATCACCTGACCGTCATCCTCGACGAAACGGCTACGCAAACTCTGATGCCGCTCCAGCAGCACATCAAAACTCTGCTGCAACGCCGCGACATTCAGCGGCCCGTGCAAACGCAGGGTGGCTGGAATGTTGTACGCCGAGCCTTGTGGATCAAGCTGCCAGAGAAACCATTGGCGCTGCTGCGCATACGACAGTTCAAACGTCGCTTGCGGCTCGGCAGCGGGTGGAATCGGCAGTTGACCGAAGCTCACGCCCTGCTCTTGCATGCGTTGCAGAAACTCGCGGCGCTTGTCGGCAGGCAGGCCGGCGAAGCGGGTGGCGATACGCTGGGCAGTGGTGTGTTCCATCAGTTGATCTCCATCTCGTCGAGAAGCGACTCAAGCGCATCAAGACGTGCATCGTTGTCAGCCGGGGCGTGTTGCCCGGCCATGGCGGCATAAGCCTGAAGGTCGGTGGATTCGAACAGCGCGCGCAGCGGCAGCTCGATGCCCAGTTCCAGCTCCACGCGGGCACTGGCCTGGGCGGCGAGTAGCGAATGCCCGCCCAATTCAAAGAAGTTGTCGCGCCGGCCGATCTGCGCCACGCCCAGCACGCTGGCCCAGATGTCTGCCAATTGCCGTTCGAGGTCGCCCTCGGGGGCTTCGAACGGGCGTTGCCATTCCTGCGCGTCAGGCACTGGCAAAGCCTTGCGGTCGAGCTTGCCGTTGCCGGTCAGCGGCAAGGCATCCAGCAGCAACCAGTGACTCGGCACCATGTAATCCGGCAGATCAACCTTGAGCGCGGCGCGCAGGTTGTCGCGCCAGGCAATCGGGTCGTGCGGGGGTTGCTCGGCCACGACGTAGGCGCACAGCTGCGGCCCGCCATCGCCGGTATGCACGCTCAACACCGCTTGGCGCACGCCCGGTTGCGCCAGCAGCGCGGCTTCGATTTCACCCAGTTCGATGCGGAAACCACGGATCTTCACTTGCTGGTCGATCCGGCCGAGGTAATCGATGCTGCCGTCGGCACGCTGACGCGCCAGGTCGCCGCTGCGATAGAGGCGTTGCGACGCATCGAACGGGCTCGGCACGAAGCGCTCGGCAGTCAGGCCGAAACGCCCGTGATAACCACGGGCCAAACCAGCGCCGGCGATGTACAACTCGCCCACCACGCCCACCGGCACCGGTTGCAACTGGCTGTCGAGCAGGTACCAGCGCAGGTCGCGGATCGGCAGGCCAATCGGGCTTTGGGCCTTGCCGTCGAGGTCGGCCAGGCGGATCGCACGGTAGGTCACGTGCACCGTGGTTTCGGTGATGCCGTACATGTTGACCAGGGTTGGCTGTTGGTCGCCGAAGCGCTCGAACCATGGACGCAGGCTCGCGACTTCCAACGTTTCACCGCCGAAAATCACCTGACGCAGCGACATGCTTCGTTCGCTGGCGCAAGCAATCGGCAACAACTGGCGGAACGCGGTCGGGGTCTGGTTCAACACCGTCACGCCTTCATCACAGAGCAAGCGGTGGAACTCTTGCGGCTCGCGGCTGATGTAATACGGCACGATCACCAAGCGCCCGCCGGTGCACAGCGAACCGAACAGTTCCCACACAGAGAAATCGAAGGCGTAGGAATGGAACAGCGTCCAGACATCATCCGGGCCGAAGTTGAACTCGGCAGCGGTCGCCGTGAGCAAACGCCCGACGTTGCCATGACTGAGCAATGCGCCCTTCGGCCGACCGGTGGAACCGGAGGTGTAGATGACGTAGGCAAGGTTGTCCGGGGTCGCCAGCGCCGGCAGGTTGTCGGCGCTGAAGGCATCCAGTTGCAACGACTCCAGGCTCAGCACTTGCACGCCGTCGCGGGATGGCAAACCGTCGATCAAGTGTTGTTGAGTCAGCAGCAACGTGATGCCGCTGTCTTCGATCATGTAGCTCAGGCGCTCGGCCGGGTATTGCGGATCGAGCGGCACATAGGCGCCACCGGCCTTGAGAATCGCCAGCAACCCAACCACCAACGGCATCGCTCGCTCGGTGGCGATGCCGACGCGCACCTCCGGGCCGACGCCCTGCTCGCGCAGTTTGCGCGCCAGTCGATTGGCCTGAGCGTTGAGCGCGGCGTAGGTCAGTTGCTCGCCTTCATAGGCCAGCGCGATTGCGTTCGGTCGTTCGGCAGCCTGGGCTTCAAACAAGTGGTGCAAGGTTGGCGACGGCGGTTGCGCCTGGAACGTCGGGTTCCAGTGCTGGATCAACGCATCGCATTGCGGCGCTTGCAGCATCGGCAGTTCGGCGACGCGCTGCTGCGGATCGGCGACCACCGCTCGCAGCAGGTTCAGCCACTGCTCGGCGAGGCGGTTCATCGACGCCTCGTCGTACAGATCCGTGGCGTAGGTCAGGCTGGAATCCAGCGCTTCGCCCTGCTCTTGAGTGTCGAGCACCAAATCGAATTGCGTGGTGTGTTGCTGCCAGTGCAGACGCTCAACCTGCAAGTCGGCGACGCTACGCTCAACGCTCGCACCCAACTGCTGCTGATGGTTGTAGAGCACCTGGAACAATGGGCTGTGATTGAGGCTGCGATCCGGCTGCAAGGCGTCGACCAACTGCTCGAACGGCAAGTCCTGATTCGCTTGAGCTCCCAATGCAACCCGCTTGACCTGTTGCAGCAAGGTGCTGAAGGACTGCTGCCCATCGATCTCCGCACGCAGCACTTGAGTGTTGATGAAGAAGCCGATCAGGCCTTCGGTTTCCAGGCGCGAACGCCCGGCACTCGGTACGCCGACGCTGATGCGGGGCTGCCCGCTCTGGCGATGCAGCAAGGTCTGGAAACTCGCCAGCAACAGCATGAACAACGTCACCTGTTGTTCCTGGGCACGTTGACGCAAACCGGCGAGCAATTCGCGGTCAACGTTCAGCGCCAGACTGGCGCCGCGCTCGGTACGACGGGCCGGCCGGGTCAGTTCGCTCGGCAATTCAAGCGGTGTATGGCTGCCAGCCAGTTGCTCGCTCCACCACGTCAGTTGGCGTGCGCCCTCCCCGGCCTCCAGCCAGTCACGCTGCCAACGGGCGTAGTCGCTGTAGTTCACCGGCAGGCTGTTGAGGTTGGCGGCGTTACCTTCGACGACGGCCTGATACAGCGCGCTGAACTCATCGACCATGACCTGCATCGACCAGCCATCGGCGGCGATGTGGTGCACGGTGAGCACCAGCACGTGTTCGTCGGTGTTCACTTGCAGCAGCAACACGCGCCACAGCGGACCGTTGCGCAGGTCGAACGGCCGGGAGATTTCTTCGGCTACGGCATTGTCGATCGACGACTGATCGAGCGTGCGCTCATCCAGTTGCAGCGCCAGATTGTCGTGCAGCACCGAACGCGCCTGCTGGCCGTCCTGCTCAAAGGTTGTGCGCAGGGTCTGGTGACGGGCCTGCAATTGAGTGAAGGCTTCGCGCAGGGCTTCGCGGTTCAGCGAGCCCTTGAGGCGCAGCGCGGCGGGAATGTTGTAGGCCGAGCTTTGTGGGTCCAGTTGCCAGAGAATCCATTGACGCTGCTGGGCGTACGACAGAATTTGTGGCTGATCGTCTGTTGCACGTAGCAGGACCGGTTGGCCGCTGACATTCGCCAGTGCTGCACGCTCGGAAAATTCCGCCAGATTGGCGGCGGAGAACAGGCTGCTCACAGACAGTTCGAGCTGCAATTGCTGACGCACGCGAGAGATCACCTGAAGCACCAGCAACGAGTGCCCGCCCAGCTCGAAGAAGTTGTCGTCACGGCCCACGCGTTCGACCTGCAACACTTCCTGCCAGATCTGCGCGAGTTGCGTTTCCAGCCCTTCGGCCGGGGCTACGAAGTCACGTTGTGCATCGCCAGCTTCAGCGCGCGGCAAGGCTCTGCGATCGAGTTTGCCGTTGTTGTTGAGCGGCAGTTTGGCCAGCAGGATCAGGTGATTCGGCACCATGTATTCCGGCAGCGACTGACGCAAGACGGCTTTGAGGCCATCCAGATATTCCGTTTCTGAAACCACCGCGCCGTTGGCCACGATATACGCCACCAGTTGCGTGCCGTCCTGAGCGATGACCGCCGCTTCGCGCACGTCCTCACGGGCTTGCAGGCAGGCTTCGATCTCGCCCATTTCAATGCGGAAACCGCGAATCTTCACTTGATGGTCGATGCGGCCGACGTATTCCAGATTCCCGTCAGCGTTGTAGCGCGCCAAGTCGCCGCTGCGGTACAGCCGCGCGCCCGGTTCACGGGCGAAAGGGTCTGGCAGGAAACGTTCAGCGGTCAGCGCCGGGCGGTCGAAGTAGCTTTGAGCCAGGCTGGCCGGGGCACCGATGCACAATTCGCCAACGCCACCGTTGGGCAGCAGTTGACCGGCAGCGTCCAGCACGTACAGCGCCCGACCCGCGATGGCTCGACCGATCGGGATGCCGAACGCGTCGCTGGCATCGATCAGACGGCATTCATGAACGCTGGACACCACCGTCGCCTCGGTCGGGCCGTAGGTGTTGAGCAAACGCACATGACTCAAACCTGCTTGATGCCACAAGCGCAGACCTTCCACCGACATCGCTTCGCCGCCGACGTGAACCTGACGCAAATCACCGAGATTGCGCACCACACCGCTCGCACATTCCCGGGCCAGCAAATACCAGTAAGCGGCTGGCAAGTCCGCTACTGTCACGCCTTGCTGGACGATTTCGACGGCCAGTCGCCCGGCATCCCACAACTCATCGCCGCGCATGATCAACGCCGCGCCGACGCACAACGCCGGGAAGCATTGCTCGACGAAACCATCGAAACTGAAGGTCGCAAACTGCAATACGCGGTCCGACGCCGACAGTACCGAATAGTCGGCGGCGGTCTGGCAGAACTCGCGCAGCGCGGCATGGGCGATGGCCACGCCTTTGGGTTGGCCGGTGGAACCGGAGGTGTAGATGACGTAGGCCAGGTCTTCGGCGACCGCATGGTTTGGCGGATTGCTGTCGGAGTAGCCGGCGTTGTCGTCGAGGCTGAGACGTAGCACGCCGGGCACATTTTCCAGCAAACCGGACTCGCACAGCAGCACGTCGAGATGGCTGTCGTCGATCATGTACGCCAGGCGTTCAGCCGGGTATTTCGGGTCCAGCGGCACATAGGCCGCGCCGGTTTTGAGCACCGCCAGCAGGCTGACGATCAGTTGCGGGCCACGGTTCAGCGCAAGACCGACGCGCTTGCCGGGGCCGGCACCGTTGTCGATCAGGCGATGGGCCAGGCGGTTGGCCTGAGCGTTCAACTGGCCATAGCTCAGGGACTGACCGTCGACCTGCAATGCCAATGTTTGAGGGGTGGCGGCAGCCTGAGCCGCGATTTGTTCGTGGACCAAAAGCGTTGTGGATAACTGAACCATGGCCGGTTGGCTGACCGCGAGCACAACGGCTTTGCCAGCGACATCAAGCAGTTCCAGCGCACCGAGTGCCGCGTCCGGCAGCGCAACCAATTGCGTCAGCAGATGCTGCAAATTGGCCGACAACTCAGCGACCTGCGCCGCACTGAACCGTGCCGCGTCGTAGCTGAAGTCCAGGCTCAGGCCTTCGCCCAGTTCGATGCCCAAGGTCAGCGGATAGTGCGTGCGCTCGTGGTTGTGCAGGTTGCCAAACGACAACCCGGCCGGTGCGCCCTGCTTCAGCGCCTCGGCCACCGGGAAGTTTTCGAACACCAGCAGGCTGTCGAACAGCGCCGAACCCTGTTGCCCCGCCCAACCCTGAATGTCGTAAAGCGGCACATGCTCGAACTCGCGCATGGCCAGGTTCAGCCCTTGCAACTCGCCCAGCCATTGGCTGACGGTTTGATCCGGCTTCATCGCGCACACCAGCGGCAGCGTGTTGATGAACAGGCCGAGCTGCTCTTCGATCCCCGGCAGCGGCGCCGAACGCCCGGCGACCGTGGCGCCGAAAACGACGCAATCCTGGCCGGTGTAGCGGTGCAGCAACAGGCTCCACGCCGCTTGCAACACGGTGTTGAGGGTGACTTTCTGCTGACGGGCGAACTCGGCCAGACACTGGGTCGCGTGGCTGTCGAGAGCGACGCGGTATTCTTCGCGGCCTTCGGCACCCACCGGCGGCCGCAAGGCTTCGGCCAGCAACGTCGGCGCTTCGAGCGGTGCCAATGCCGCTTTCCAGAACTGCTCGCCCCCGGTGGCCGACTGCTGCTGCAACCAGCTCAGATAATCGCGGTATTGCCCGGTCGGTGCCGGCAGCGATTGCCCGGCGGCGTAGTGCTGGATCACTTCGGCCAGCAACTGTGCGTTGCTCCAGCCGTCCATCAAAATGTGGTGGCTGGTGTAGATCAGGTGCCAGCCATTGGCACCTGTGCGGACAAGCTTCAAGCGGAACAGCGGCGCGGTGCCCAGTTCAAAACCTTCGGCGCGCTCGGCGTCGGCCAGCGCATCGGTGTCGGTCGCTTCAAGCACTTCAAGTGGCAACGCGACGTGGCGGACAATCGCCTGGTGCGCGGTGTCGAGGCCTTGCCAGTGGAAGCTGCTGCGCAGGATGTCGTGACGTTCCAGCGCGGTTTGCCAGGCCTGAGCGAATCGCTGCGGATCGAGGCCCTGAATGTCGAGGCGCAACTGACTGATGTAGGCGCCGACTTCGGGTTCGTAGAGGGTGTGGAACAGCATGCCCTGCTGCATCGGCGACAGTGGATAAAGGTCTTCGAGGGTCGAAACAGCAACCGGCAGTGCATCGAGTTGCGCCTGACTGATGCGCGCCAAAGGGAAGTCTGACGGTGTGGCTTGCGGCGCTTCAACGGCGCAGCAGTGATTGATCAACGCATTGAGTTCCAGCGCGTAATCGTCCGCCAGACGCTGGATGGTCGCGGTGTCGAACATCTCGCGGCTGAAACCCCAGCTCAGCGACAACTCGCCGCCGTAGACCTGGCCTTCGACCGTCAGCCAGTTGCCCAGCGGTGCCGATGGATCTTGCGCGATGCCGTTGCCTTCGGTGGACGGCACAAACATCGCCGCGTCGTCGAACTGACGGTCGAACTGCCCCAGGTAGTTGAAGGTGATGCGCGGTTGCGGCAACGCCGCCAGTTCGGCGCGAATCGCCGGTGTGCCGAGGTAACGCAGTGCGCCATAACCAAGGCCTTTGTCCGGCACGGCGCGCAGTCGTTCTTTGATGGATTTGATCGACGCGCCGAGATCGCTGGATGGCATCAGATTTACCGGGAACAGGCTGCTGAACCAGCCGACTGTGCGGGTCAGGTCGATGTCGTCGAACAGGTCTTCGCGGCCATGGCCTTCAAGCTGAATCAGCGTGCTGCCCTGCCCGCTCCAGCGGCAAACCGCCCGCGCCAGGGCGGTCAGCAACAGGTCGTTGACCTGGGTGCGATAGGCCGCCGGGGCCTGTTGCAGCAGTTTGCGGGTTTGTTCGGTGTCGAGTTTGAGTTCGAGTTTGTGTTCGAAGCGGTTTTCCAGCGCGCCGTTCGGGCGATCGCATGGCAGATCGGATGCTGCGTCGCGCAGTTGGGTTTGCCAGTGACCGAGGCTGTTTTCAAAGGCTGGAAGATGAGCTTGCAGACGGGCGACCCAGCGTTGATAGGTGCTGGTTTTCACCAACGACGCGCTTCCGCCGTTGTAAAACTGCTGAAGGTCTTCCAGCAGCACGCGCCAGGACACACCATCCACCGCCAGGTGATGAATGACCAGCAGCAAACGCTCGGTACCGTCGGCCATCGAGACCAGCAGCGCGCGCATCAGCGGGCCACTTTGCAAATCGAGACTGCGCTGGGCTTCGTCGCACAGGGCGTTGAGTTCCGCAACCGATTGCGCCTGACGCTGCCACAACACTGATTCAGTGGTCGGCGCGGCGTAGGCTTGCTGCCAACCTTCGGCAGTCTGTTCGTATCGCAGACGCAAGCTGTCGTGATGAGTCAGCAATTTCACCAACGCCCGATCCAGCGCTTCAACGCTCAACGCCTCGCGCGGTACCAGCAGCAGCGACTGGTTCCAGTGCTGACGCTCAGGGATCGCTTGTTCGAAGAACCACTGTTGCACCGGCGCCAACGCCACCGCGCCAACCGCCGGACCTTGATCGATCAACGATTGCTCGCCGCTACGGGCCGCCTGGGCCAAGCTGCGGATGGTCTGGTGCTGGAACAGATCCTTGGGGCTCAACACGATGCCGGCCTGACGCGCACGGCTGACCACTTGCATGGAAACGATGGAGTCGCCGCCCAGTTCGAAGAAGTTGTCTTCCAGACCCACATTTTCGATGGCCAACACGTCCTGCCAAATCGCCGCGAGGGATTGTTCCATCGCCGTGCGCGGCGCGACGTGTTCGCGTTGTTGCTGCGAGCCGTCAATCGCCGGCAAGGCCTTGCGGTCGAGTTTGCCGTTGGGGGTCAGTGGCAGCTGCTTGAGGAACAGCAGAAACGCCGGGACCATATAGTCCGGCAGGTGTTGGCGCAGCGCGGCTTTCAAGGTTTCACGCTGGGTCGCTTGAGCGTCGATGTCGTCCAGTAACGCTGGATCGGCCGGCACGATATAGGCGACCAGTTGCTGACCGTTGACGCCGTCCTGAGCCAGCACCGCCAATTCACGCACGGCCTCTTGCTGCAACAGCCGCGCTTCGATTTCACCGAGTTCGATACGGAAACCACGCACCTTGACCTGATGGTCGATACGACCGACGTATTGCAACGCGCCGTCGGCCTGATAACGGGTCAGGTCGCCAGTGCGGTACAGGCGTTCGCCATTGCTGGCGAACGGGTTCGGCACGTATTTTTCGGCGGTCATGCCCGGACGTGCCAGGTAACCGCGGGTGATGCCCGCGCCGGCCAGGAACAGCTCGGCAGACACGCCTTGAGGTACCGGTTGCAGGTCAGCGTCCAGCAAGTAGCTGGCGGTGTGCTTGACTGGCCGGCCTATGTTCGCGCGGCCAGCAGCCTCGCGGCGGGTCCAGGTCGAATAGGTGGTGTCTTCCGACGGACCGTACAAATCGTAGACATGCTCGACGGTCGACTGCTGATACAGCGCCTCCACCAGGCTCTGCTTCAACGGCTCGCCGGCGAGGTTGATGATGCGCACGCTCGGCGGGATCTGCCCGTCGCGCTGCAACGCATTGATCGCCGACGGCACGGTGTTGATCAGGCGCACCTGATCACGGGCCGGCAGATTCGGCAATTCCAGGGCATTGCGGGCGATGATCACCGAGCCACCGTTGGCCAGCGTGACAAACAGCTCCCACACCGACAGGTCGAAGCACACCGATGTCGAGGCCAACACGCCTTGAATGTCTTCACGGCTATAAACCGATTTAGACCAGTCGATCAGCGCCAGCACGTTGCGATGGGCAATGGCCACGCCTTTGGGTTTGCCGGTGGAGCCGGAGGTGTAGATCACGTAGGCGAGGTTGTCTGGTGTGACGCGGGTGACCGGCGCGCTACTTGGGTAAGCGGCCCACGCCCTATCGTCCATCAGCAACACTTGCGTTTCAGCTGTCACGGTCAATGTCGCAGCGACAGATTGCTCGGTCAGCAGCACTAGCGCGCGGCTGTCTTCAAGCATGTAGGCAACGCGTTCGGCCGGGTAATCGGGGTCCAACGGCACATAAGCGCCGCCGGCCTTGAGTACCGCCAGCAACGCCACCAACAGGTTGTCGGAACGTTGCATCGCCACGCCGACCCGGACTTCCGGGCCGACGCCCAGCTCGATCAGCTTGTTAGCCAGGCGATTGGCCTGATTATCGAGCTCGGAGTAAGTCATCTGCTTCGTGGCAAAGGTCACCGCCAATGCATTCGGGTTCGCGGCGACTTCCTCGCTGATCAGCTCATGAATGCACAGGTCCTGCGGGAAGCTTTCGTCAGCACGGTTCCAGTCATGCACGATCCGCTGATATTCGGCGTTCTCCAGCAGCGGCAAATCACTGATGCGCTGCTGCGAATCACTGACCATGCCCTGCAACAAATGCGTCCAGTGCTGCGCCATGCGCGCGATGGTCGCGGCGTCGAACAGGTCGTTGGCGTAAGTCAGCGCGGCGTGCAGCTTGCCGCGCTTCTCATTGGTGTTGAGGTCGTAAGTATCCAGGGTCAGATCGAACTGGGTGGTGCGCCCTTCCCACTCGATCACGCCCAGCGCCAGACCGGACGCGGTGCTGACCGTAGAAATGTCCGCGACTTGCGGCTGGTGGTTGTACATCACCTGGAACAGCGGCGTGTGGCTGAGGCTGCGCTCCAGTTTCAGCGCCTCGACCAGGCGCTCGAACGGCAGGTCCTGATGGGCCTGGGCACCGAGGGCGGTTTCCTTGATGGCGCGCAGCAACTCATCAACCCGCGTCTGGCCGTCGAGCTTCGTGCGCAGGACCTGGGTGTTGACGAAGAAACCGATCAGGCCTTCGATTTCGGCGCGGTGGCGGTTGGCGATCGGCACGCCGACGCGGATGTCGGTCTGCCCGGTGTAGCGATGCAGCAGCGCGTTGAAGGCGCCGAGCAGCAGCATGAACAGGGTGATGTTGTGTTTCTGCGCCGTGGCCCTCAGTTGCTCGGCCAATTGACCGTCGACCGCGAACTCGTAACGGGTGCCGCGATAGCTCGGCATCGCCGGGCGCGGATGATCGGTGGGCAGTTCCAGCACCGGGTGCTCGTCGCCCAGTTGCGCCTGCCAGTAGTCGAGTTGACGCGCCTGTTCGCCCGCCTCCAGCCAGCGGCGTTGCCACAACGCATAGTCGCTGTACTGGATCGGCAATGGCGCGAGTTGCGGTTGTGCGCCTGCCTCAAAAGCGTCGTAGCAGCGGATGAACTCGTCGATCAGCACGTTCATCGACCAGCCGTCGGAAACGATGTGGTGCAGGGTCAGCAGCAGGACGTGTTCCTGCTCGGCGAGTTTGAGCAAGGTGACGCGCAACAGCGGGCCGACCGAAAGATCGAAGGGCAGCACGGATTGCTGCTCGGCCGCTTGGGCGACTGCTTGCTCGCGCTCAATGGCCGGCAACGCGCTGAAATCCACCTGATCGATCACCAACGGCGCACGGGCCGGCACTTGCAGCAAGGTGTCGTCGACCTGGCTTTGGAACACTGTACGCAGGGTTTCGTGGCGCGCAACGAGGCTGGCAAAGGCTTGCTCCAGCGCGGACAGGTTCAAACGCCCGGTCAGACGCACCGCGCCCGGCAGGTTGTACGCACCGCTTTGCGGGTCCAGCTGCCAGAGAAACCACATGCGCTGCTGGGCGTACGACAACGCCTGGCGATCCTCGGCGCAGGCGTCGGCAGGAATGGGAAACCGGGCGAAATCAACGCCTTCCTTGTGCAAGGCCGCAAGGAACCTCTGGCGCTTTTCCAGGGGCAACCCGATAAACCGGCGAGCAAGTTTCAAGGAGTCTTCAGCATTCATTTCTAAGCATCCGGATCAGTGGCGGGAAGCACAAAGGCACGTCGTCCCTATAAAACGAATCCAGACCGGAAAAATTAGCGAATGAGAACAAGTATCAGAAAGGAGGGGTATGGCGAGGATAGTGAGGTGACCCATGCCCCCTGTGGGAGCGAGCTTGCTCGCGATAGGGCCATGACAGGCGACATAGATGCTGACTATCCGGCCGCCATCGTCGGAACGCCGCCCGGAGCAAGCTCGCTCCCACAGGGGGTGAGTGATGTTCGGGTTTAGCTGACAGCCATCAACCCATGCCGCCGATGGTGAACGTCCAGCTGATCCTTGATCACCCGCAACACCTTGGCTTCGTGCTCGTGGATAAAGAAGTGACCGCCAGCGAGCATGTCCACCGAGAAACTGCCGTGGGTTTCCTTGCTCCAGCCGATCAACTGCTCGGTGGTGGCGCGATCAGCCTTGCCGCCAAGCACGTGAACCGGGCACTTGAGCAAGGGACGCTGCTGCGGTTCGAAACGTCCGCACATTAGAAAGTCCGCACGCAGCACCGGCAGCGTCAGGCTCATCAGCTCTTCGTTGGCCAGCACCTCTTCACTGGTGCCGTTGAGGGTGCGCAATTGCTCGATCAATTCGGCATCGGTTTTGGGTTCGGCGAAACCCCGGTCGTAGTCGGCACGCAGGGTCGGTGCGGCGGTGCCCGAAGCGAACAGCGCCACCGGTTCCGGGCAGCCCAGCGAGCGAAACGCATGGGCCATCTCACAGGCGAGCAACGCGCCAAGGCTATGACCAAACAGCGCATACGGCGTCTTGAGCGTGGCTTTTTGTTCCTGCGCGAGTTGCAGCGCCAGGCGTCGCATGTCGGTGTGCAAGGGTTCGCCAAACCGGGCGCCACGCCCCGGCAGTTCCACAGGTTGCAGCTTGAGCCACTCCGGCAGCTTGCGCCGCCAGCGGCTGTAGACCATGGCACTCGCGCCCGAATAGGGCAGGCAGAGCAATGTCAGCTGGGTCACCGGGGTTACCTCGAAAAGTTGTCTGTTAAGAGAACGGATGATCCGCGGGGAGAATTAGTCGTACAGATAACCCTGTGGGAGCGAGCCTGCTCGCGATAGCGGTATATCAGGCAACGAGCATGTGACTGACAGAACGCTTTCGCGAGCAGGCTCGCTCCCACATTTAGTCATCATTTCAAGTGGCGGAAGCTTTGGACTGCGGAACCGAGCACCACGGCGCCAGCCGCAATCGCCACCCAGAACCCGCTCCGCGCCCCAAACGCATCCACCAGCCACCCGGAACTGGCCGCACCGATCGCCACGCCAATGCTCAACCCGGTCACCAGCCAGGTCAGACCTTCAGTGAGTTTGGCCGGCGGCACGATGCGCTCCACCAACGCCATCGCCACAATCAGCGTCGGCGCAAAGAACAACCCAGCGACAAACACCGCCAGCGACAACCCGAGAATGTTCGTCGCCAGCAGCAACGGCAGCGTGGTCACCGCCGTCGCCACCCCGCCGTACAGGAACAGTTGCGGCAACGGCAGTTTCGAGCGCAACGCCCCGAACGCCAAACCGGCCAGGCACGAGCCGATGGCATACACCGACAACACAATGCTCGCCGCCGCCGGCTGGCCCTGCTGCTGGGCGAACGCCACGCTGACCACATCCACCACACCGACGATGGTGCCCATGGCGACCATCAACAGCATCAGCAACTGAATCTCGCTGGAACGAATGATCGAGGCCTGATGATGGTCTTCATGAGGATGAATCGCCGGCTCGGTGTCACGTTGCAGCACAAACGCCGTCACCCCGATCGCCAGCATCAGCAACGCCGCCAATGGCCCGGCTTCGGGGAACGCCACCACGCACAACCCCACCGACAGTGGTGGTCCGACGATAAAGCAGACCTCGTCCAGCACCGACTCCAGCGCATAAGCAGTGTGCAGTTCAGGCTGGCCGCGATACACCTCGGTCCAGCGTGCTCGCACCATCGCCGACATGCTCGGCATGCAACCGGCCAGCGCGGCGAACACAAACAACGTCCACTGCGGCGCCTGCAAGCGAGTGCAAAGCAACACCAGCAACAACGCCCCGCCACCGATCAGTGCCGAGACTGGCAAGATCCGACGCTGCCCGAAGCGGTCCACCAACCGCGAGACCAGCGGCGCGCAAAACGCCGTGGCCAGGGCAAACGTGGCGGCCACTGCACCGGCCAATCCATACCCGCCCTGCAGCTGCGAGAGCATGGTGATCAGGCCGATGCCGGTCATGGAAATCGGCATGCGCGCGATCATGCCGGCCAGCACAAAAGCGCTACTGCCAGGGGCTTTGAACAGCTCGCGGTAAGGGTTAGCCATAGGTGCAGGTCTCAACAAGGGCCTGCAAGTTGCCACAAAGGCTGATCAAGGGGAAAGCAGCTAATTGTTGGTTGAATGTGAAGCCTTCATCGCGAGCAAGCTCGCTCCCACATGGGTTCTCGGCCATACACAAAATGTGTGCACACCAAAAATCTATTGTGGGAGCGAGCTTGCTCGCGATGCGGCCAGCGCAGTCACCAAATGAACTCTCTACCGCGCAAACCAGTCAGCTAGTTAAGCCCTCGACTCAAGGCTTTAACCTTCATGCACATTTCCCTGGACCAACAAGTCGCCCTGATCACTGGTGCCAGTTCCGGCATCGGCGCCGGAGCTGCCAAGGCACTGGCCGCCGCCGGTGCCGCCGTGGTGATCAACTACAATTCCCAGGCCGCTCCCGCTGAGGAACTGGCCCGCCAGATCAATGCTGAAGGCGGTCGGGCCATCGCCATCGGTGCCGATGTTTCCAAAGAAGCAGACGTCGAACGGCTATTTGCACAAACCCTCGAAGCCTTCGGTTTTCTGGACATTCTGGTCGCCAACTCAGGCCTGCAGAAAGACGCACCGGCCGTGGACATGAGCCTTGACGACTGGAACCAGGTGATCGGCGTCAACCTCACCGGCCAGTTCCTCTGCGCCCGCGCCGCCCTGCGAATTTTCAACCAACAAGGCATTCGCAACGGAGTCTCGCGGGCTGCTGGCAAGATCATCCACATGAGTTCGGTGCACCAGCGCATTCCCTGGGCCGGTCGCGTCAATTACGCCGCGTCCAAGGGCGGCGTCGACATGCTCATGCAAACCCTCGCCCAGGAAGTCAGCCACCAGCGCATCCGCATCAACGGCATCGCGCCGGGCGCCATTCGCACGGCGATCAATCGCGCCGCCACTGAAGGCGATCACGAGCAGGAGCTGCTCAAACTCATTCCTTACGGCCGGGTCGGTGATGTCGAGGACGTCGCCAACGCGGTGGTCTTCCTCGCCTCCGATACCTCCGACTACATCGTCGGCACCACGCTGTTCATCGACGGCGGCATGAGCCTTTATCCGGAGTTTCGCGGCAATGGCTGATCATCATCCCGAACGACAAAGCGCTATCGATGCCCATGGCATCATCGGCGACATGCGCAGCGCGGCGCTGGTCAACGACAAGGGCAGTGTGGATTTTTTCTGCTGGCCCGAATTCGACAGCCCGTCGATCTTCTGCTCGCTGCTGGACACCCCTGAAGCCGGGATTTTCCAACTGTCCCCGGATTTACCCGACGCTCGCCGCGAGCAGATTTACCTGCCCGACACCAATGTGTTGCAAACCCGTTGGCTCAGCGACTGCGCGGTGGTCGAAGTCACCGACCTGCTGCCCATCGGCGACAGCGAAGATGCCACGCCGGTGCTGATGCGCCGGGTGCGTGTGGTCAGCGGCCAGGCGACGTTTCATATGCGCTGCGCCGTGCGCCATGACTACGCTCGCGCCAAGACCCGCGCACGCATGGATGAAGAAGACGTGACCTTCGAGGCCGTCGATCAGCCGTCTATGCGTCTGTCTTCGGATCAGGTTTTGCGTATAGACGGCAATGCAGCGGTCGCCGAATTCACCCTCGAACAGGACCAGAGCGCCGAGTTCATGCTGGGTGGTATCGACGATCCGCGATTCAAGGAAGGCGCCGCCGCGATCTGCCTGGAACGGACCCTGAAGTTCTGGCGTGACTGGATCGGCCAATCCAACTACCGCGGCCGCTGGCGGGAGATGGTCAATCGCTCGGCCTTGGCGTTGAAGCTGCTGACCTCCCGCCAGCATGGCGCAATCCTCGCCGCCGCCACCTTCGGCCTGCCGGAAACACCTGGCGGCGAGCGTAACTGGGACTACCGCTACACGTGGATCCGCGACGCCTCGTTCACCGTCTATGCGTTCATGCGCCTGGGCTTCGTTCAGGAAGCCAATGACTACATGCGCTGGCTGCGCGGGCGGGTCAGCGATTGCCACGGCAAACCGATGAAACTCAATATCCTCTATGCCATCGATGGCCGTCAGGAACTGCCGGAAACCGAACTCTCGCACCTCTCCGGTCATGGCGGCGCAACACCGGTACGGATCGGCAATCAGGCTTACGACCAGGTCCAGCTCGACATCTTTGGCGAATTGATGGACGCGGTGTACCTGGTCAACAAATACGGCGACGCCATCTCCCATGAAGGCTGGAAACACACCGTAGAAGTGGTCGACCAGGTCTGCGAAACCTGGGAGCAAAAGGACGTCGGCATCTGGGAAATGCGCGGCGAACAGCATCACTTCCTGCACTCGCGGCTGATGTGCTGGGTGGCACTGGACCGAGCCATTCGCCTCGCCTCAAAACGCTCACTGCCCGCCCCGTTCGCCCGCTGGGACCAGACCCGACAGGCGATCTACGCTGATATCTGGGGGAACTTCTGGAACGAAGAACGCGGGCATTTCGTCCAGCACATCGGCGGCACCGCGCTGGATGGTTCGATGCTGCTGATGCCGCTGGTGCGCTTCGTCAGCGCCAAAGACCCGCGCTGGCTCGCGACCCTCGATGCCATCGAAAAGAATCTGGTGCGCGATGGAATGGTTTACCGCTATCGCAATGACGACACCCGGATCGACGGCCTCGACGGCACCGAAGGCGCCTTCGCCGCGTGCTCATTCTGGTACGTCGAATGCCTGGCCCGCGCCGGCCGGGTGGAAAAGGCGCATCTGGAATTTGAACAGTTGCTGAGGTACGCCAACCCGCTGGGGTTGTACGCCGAAGAGTTCGACAGCCATGCGCGGCATCTGGGCAATACGCCGCAAGCGCTGACGCATTTGGCACTGATCAGTGCGGCCAGTTTTCTGGATCGGAAACTGAGCGGGGAGAAGAGCTTCTGGCAGCCTTGAGACCGTATTGCCCCTTTCGCGAGCTTGCTCGCGAAGGGGCCATCAGCCACAACACAAGACCGACTGAATACCGGCGAAAGAAACGGTGGCCGGTATAGGCAAAGCTCCTACAACCGCTAAACAGACCTGTTCAATCGCACGAAGCACCTCATTTCTATAGCCTGAAAACGTTTGTTGCCAGCCGTTACATCCCCACCTACCATCCCCCCCTCAACGGGTACAGCGGAGCTGTCCAACAAAACCCGAATTCAAGGAACCAGAATGACCCAGCGCATCCACCGCAGCATCGACGCCCCACTCCGGTCAGGTCTGAACCGCGACGAATTATGGGAAGGCCAGGACAAGGGCCTGATCAAATGCTGGGAGATCGGCCGCCAACGCGCCCCCCGTTTCCCTGAACTCGTCCAACGCTGCCTTGCTGGCGAACTGCCGGTGCTGGGCTGGAAAGGTGGCGTCAGCCGCAGCCTGAAGAAACTCGAAAAATACGGATCCCTCAAGTACCTCGCTCAGTGGCAAGGGTTACGCGGGGAAGATCTGGATGTTGATGTGGGTGAAGAACGGGCGTTGACCTGTTCGCGGACCAACATGGTGGTGACGTTTACGCCGGATCGGTCGAAGTACTTCAATCAAGTGGCGGAAATCGAAGCCTAGGAAACAGGCGAAAAACAACCCTTTCTGGAGTGTCGAATGAACAATGAAGCGCTGATCCACTTCACCCAAACGCCAGGGTTGTCGCTCGCCTACGAAGAACACGGCCCTACCACCGGCGAAGCCGTCATCCTCCTCCACGGCTTCCCCTACTCCCCGCGCGCCTACGACGAAATCGCCCCGACCCTCGCCGCCAAGGGCTACCGCGTCATCGTCCCGTACCTGCGCGGTTACGGCCCGACCCGTTTCAACCACCCCGACACCCTGCGCTCCGGACAACAAGCCGCCCTCGCTCAGGATCTGCTGGATCTGATGGATGCGTTGGCCATTAAACAAGCCGCCCTGTGCGGCTACGACTGGGGCGGTCGGGCGGCGTGTATTGTGGCGGCGCTATGGCCCGAGCGGGTTCGTTGCCTGGTGACCGGCGACGGTTACAACCTTCAGGACATTCCCCATTCCACTGAACCGTTGGACCCGGAAACCGAGCACCGCCTCTGGTATCAGTACTACTTCCACACGCCACGCGGCGTCGAAGGCCTGACGAAAAGTCGCCGGGATTTGTGCGAATTACTCTGGAAGCTGTGGTCACCCACTTGGGCAAAAGGCCCTGAGTTGTATCCGTTAAGCGCCCCGGCCTTCGATAATCCGGATTTCGTCGAGGTGGTGATTCACTCCTACCGCCACCGGTTCATGTACGCGCCCGGCGAGCCGGCGCTGGAGTGGATCGAAGCAGCGCTGACCCGACAGCCGCCGATCAGCGTACCGACGATTTCTCTGTGCGGTGCCGACGATGGCGTCGGACCGGCACCGGAGATAGACGAAGACATCGCCCATTTCACCGGGTGTTATGAGCGGCGAGTGTTGGCGGGCGTCGGGCATAACATTCCCGAAGAAGCACCCGAGGCAACGCTCAGAGCATTACTGGATCTGCTGGAGGGCTGACGCTGAAACGCTCGCGATAGGCCTGCGGGGTCACGCCCATGGCCCGCAGAAAACTGCGTCGAAGCGTCTCTTCGCTGCCGAATCCGCATTGCACCGCCACCCGTTTGATCGGCACGCCGGTATCGCTGAGCAAACGTCGGGCGGTCTCGACCCGAATCAGTTCGATGGCCCGGGCCGGAGTTTGGCCGGTGTCGGCGCGGTAATGGCGGACGAAGCTGCGTTCGCTCATGCCGGCCTGCAAGGCCAGGGTCGGGATGCCCAAATCCTTGGTGAGGTTTTCACTGATCCAGGCATGAAGTTCGTCGAAACGGTTGCCTTCCTTTTGCAAAGAGAGGGTGACGCTGAACTGCGACTGGCCGCCGGGGCGTTTCAGGAACACCACCAGTTGCCGCGCGACTTCCAGGGCCATCGTGCGGCCAAGATCTTCTTCGACCATGGCCAGCGCCAGATCGATACCGGCGGTGACCCCGGCCGAGGTCCAGACCGGGCCGTCATTGATGAAGATCGGGTTGGGTTCAACCTGCAGCCGCGGATGCTGCTGCGCCAACTGCTCGCAACGGGTCCAGTGAGTGACCACCCGCCGGCCATCGAGCCAGCCGCTGGCCGCCAGCAAAAATGCCCCGGTGCACACCGACGATACCCGTCGACACCCCGTCGCATGTTTACGCACCCACGCCACCAGCGGTTGATCTTCGGCCGCGTCGTAAACGCCCCAGCCACCGGCAATGATCAACGTGTCACTACCCTCTACGGGCAATGACTCGGCCAACAGCGCCAGCCCCGCCGACGACATCACCGCCCCACCGCCGCTGGCAATCACCGACGGCGCATAAGGTGGCGGAAAACCTTGCTGGCGGGAAATATCGTTGGCCGAAGCGAACACCTGCAATGGCCCGGTGACGTCGAGCAGTTGCACATTGGCAAAGGCGAGCACGTGAATGGTTTTCGGCATGATTGGCGTAATTCGTGGGGTTATTGGCGTATACGCCAAATGCTACGAGCCTAAAGTGAAGTCGTCCACCCACTTCATGAGAAAAAAGCCATGACGTTGCAGATCGGTTTTCTGTTGTTTCCACAGGTTCAGCAACTGGACCTCACAGGCCCTTACGACGTACTGGCCTCGCTGTCGGACGTGAAGGTGCATTTGATCTGGAAGGACCTGATGCCGGTCACCGCAAGCACGGGCCTGGTGCTGAAACCGACCACCACGTTCGACGATTGCCCGCCGCTGGATGTGATCTGCATTCCCGGCGGCAGCGGCGTCGGGCCGTTGATGGAGGACGAAGAGACGCTGGCCTTCATCAAGGCGCAGGCCGCCAACGCGCGTTACGTCACGTCGGTGTGTACCGGCGCGCTGGTGCTCGGTGCGGCGGGTCTGCTGAAGGGTAAACGCGCCACCACTCACTGGGCCTATCACGAATTGCTGGCGCCTTTAGGGGCGATCCCGGTGAAGGATCGGGTGGTGCGCGACGGCAATCTGTTGACCGGTGGCGGGATTACGGCGGGCATCGATTTTGCCCTGACCCTGGCCGCGGAGCTGTTCGATAAGGACACGGCAGAGCTGGTGCAGTTGCAGCTCGAATACGCCCCGGCGCCGCCGTTTGCGTCGGGCAACCCTGAGACGGCTCCGGTCAGTGTGCTGGAGGAGGCCCGCAAACGTGCTGCCGGGTCATTGAAGCTGCGCTCGGAAATCACTGAACGTGTAGCGGCGAAACTCGATCAGTTGTCAGCTAACTGATCCATCCTGACCGGCAGCCAGTGCCTGGCTGCCGTTCCCCCGGCCAGAATGATGCGACGAGGATTTTCCATCGCCCATAAAAAAACCCGCCTAAGCGGGTTTCTCAAGACCATTTCGACATCCTGTCGGCAGCCATCCTGGCCAATGGTCGATCATCCTTGATCCTGAGCGCTTCCTGCGACTCAGTTGATGGATCCAGAATAAACACATCGGTGAAGCGTAAACAGAGGACATACCCACGTGCGGGTGTAAGCCATTGACCATTTCAGCCTTGAAGCCCTCTCCTGTAGCAGCTGCCGGAGGCTGCGTTCGGCTGCGCAGCAGTCGTAAACCAGACAAACACGGTGTGCCTGAAAGACCGCAGTGTCTGTTTCTGCGACTGCTGCGCAGCCGAACGCAGCCTCCGGCAGCTGCTACACGAAACTCCTCTGCCAAGTCCTTTTCGACAGGCGAAAAAAAACCCGCCGAAGCGGGTTTTTCCCAAGACCATTACGACTCCCTGTCGGCAGCGATTCCTTGCTTATGGTCGATCATCCGTGATCCCGAGCACTTCCTGTGCTTCGGTTGATGAAGCTAGATTACGCTTCGGATCCAATGTGCAACAGACGACATAGCTACCATCGCGTGTAGGACATTCGCTATAGCCGCCCTTCCGAAAACCCTTAGACGGCTCAGGTATCGAGCATTGAAGCCGCGAGTTTCGCGGCCTGTAGCTGACCTTCGGCCGCCAGGGTGTCGTCATCCTCGAGAAACCAGGCTGCCGACAGTCCGGCAAACGCCAATACCCATTGCAGTAACCGTCGACGCTCGAGTCCGGCGGCGTCAGCCACCACCGCGACCTGCCGGTGGAAACGCTGCGGATCAGTCGCCGTCGGCAAGTCGGGATTACAGATCAGGTTGGCGTAATCGAATCCGCGCTCACCGATCACCCGCTTGGGATCGATGGCCAGCCAACCCCGTGGGCCGAAGTCCAGGGCATTGTCGTGATGCATGTCGCCGTGCAGCACCACAACGTCCTGCGGTTCGGCCAACAAGGCTTCGGCAGTGGCGAGACTGAGGGAATAAGGGCCGCCAAACTGTTCAGCCGCCAGACGCAGCGACTTGAACCATGGCGCCAATGGAACCAGGGGCGGTGGTGGCGACGGCCGCGGCGCGTGCAGCCGCGCCAATGTCGCACACAGTATCTGGCTGGCTTCGTCGTCCTGACCGTTGAGCGCCATGTGCATCAGCGATCGCTGGCCCATGGCACGCTCGATCAACAACCCGTCGCCGTCATGGGCATAGACGCGGGCAGCGCCCTCGCCGCCCCACCAGGTCATCAACAAATTACCGAACTTTTCTTCGGCATCGACAGCAATCTTCAACATCGCCGGCACATCACCCATGCGCACCGGCAATAAACGACTGCCGGGCGTGATGATCGGTTCACCGTCCGGCACCAGCGCCCAGCGTTTCAGCCAAGGTTCGAACATACAGCCATCACTCTTCCTGACGCTCGCGCGCCTTGGCACTGACTTTGAGAAACTCTTCGATGTTGTTCATCTGTTCATCCCAACCGCGGCTGTCCATGCGGAACGCCTTGAGTCGGCGCGTCTGAGGGATGTGATCGAAACCGGACTCGGTGACCTTGAGTAACGTGCCTTCATCCATGTCTTCGAGCTCGAACTTCACCAGCGTGGTGGGTTCCTGGGAGTAATCGAGTTCAGGCTCCACGGCATACGGGTGCCAGCGAAACGAAAACACCCGTTCCGGCTCGACCCGCTCCACCAGAACGTTCCACAGCAAGTGCTCATAACCCGGGTACGTAATCTGCCCCTGGGTCCATTCACCGGCGACAAAACGCTTGCCCTCCAGCGCTACGCCAAACCACTGTCCGAAGGCTTCGGCATTGGCCAGCACACGCCAGACCTGCGAGCGCGGCGTTTTGAGCAGGATCTTCCTTTCGATGCGATCTGATGCTGGATTCATAAGTCACCTCCTGTACTGAACAGTAGGCCTGTAAGACCACAAGACCAACCCTAAAGTTGTATCAATCGGGTATCTCAATCAACCCAGTACGAAATACTCAGCTGCATTTCGAAGTGTAACTGCTGGTTTGAAGACAAAACGAGTAGACCGAAACTGCTAACGTTAAAAACGAAATTGACTCAGACAAGGACGATTCATGCAGCTTTCACTTACGGAACGTTATCGCGGAGCCCTGCTGGGCCTGGCCAGCGGCACCCTCACACAATCAGGAGCACGCGATGAATAGCCTGCATGGCAGCTGCTTGTGCAAAGCCGTCGAGTACCAAGTCGATAGCCTCGACATGCCCATCAGTCATTGCCACTGCCAAACCTGTCGCAAGGCACACGCGGCGGCATTCGCCTCGACAGCCGGGGTCATGCGCGAACATTTTCGCTGGATCAAAGGCCAGGACCGACTGAGCAGCTACGAATCGTCACCAGGCAAGCTGCGGCATTTCTGTTCGGTCTGCGGTTCTCACTTGATGGCTGAGCGCCTGGCCCAACCCCACGTTATCGTTCGTGTGGCGACACTGGACGATGACCCGAAAATGACGCCTCAGGCGCATATCTGGACGACACATGACGTGCCGTGGCTTGCCTATGAATCGATTAAAAAATGCCCTGAATGGCAAACATAAAGGGTCGAATACGGCACTAAACTGCACCCCAACTTTCCTGTCACAGCGAGAATCCCCATGCACCCACGCTTTCTTCTGGCACTGACGCCTCTGCTGTTCACTGCCGCCGCTTATGCGGTGGACTGCGATAACGCCACCGATCAGGCCACGATGAATCAGTGCGCGGCGCAGCAGCACAAGACGGCGGACAAGGAGTTGAATGCGCTTTACCAGCAGATCAACGAGCGTTTGAAGAGCAACCCCGAAAGCAAAAAGCTGCTGATCGGGGCGCAGCGTTCGTGGATTGCGTTTCGGGATGCCGAGTGCAAGTTCTCGAGCGCCGGGGTGGAAGGCGGGAGTGTGTATCCGCTGATCTACAGCAACTGCATCACTGAGTTGACCAAGGCGCGGGTGGAGACTTTCAAGAATTACTTGAAGTGTCAGGAGGGGGATATGAGTTGTCCGGTGCCTGGGGCTTGATTCTCTAGCGTCTATCAGGGCCTCTTCGCGGGCAAGTCGAATCGTCGCACCGCCGCTCCCACAATGACCGAGTTGAAACGCAAATTTGCATTCAACGCTGGACAATGTGGGAGCGGGCTTGCCCGCGAAGGCGCCAGTTCAGGCACCGAGGTTATCGAACAAATATCTGCGCAGTCGTGATCGCCATATCCCCACCCGGCAACTTGATGCTGCCAATCTGCTTCATGCTCTCGGGATCAAAGATAGCCACGTCATTAAACGTCCCCGCCAGATAAATCTTGCTGCCGTCCTTGTTGAAGGAAATGCAGTAGTAGGAATGATCGAGCGTCGCTGCCTGGAGCATTTTCTTTTCCTTGATGTCGTACTTCGCCAAACGGTTGAGCACACCGAACATCAGGTTCGGATCCTTCGGCGAGCGCATGCCGCTGAAGTAGATTTCCGTCAGAGGGCCGAAGTCGGTGGTTTCGGTCTTGCCGGTTTTCAGGTCGATGCTGAACAGTCCGTAGAGGTACTCGGCGGTCGCTGGATCCTGCTTCTTGTCCTTGAATTTCGCCGCGGTGTAGAGCAGCGAAAAGTCATGGCGATAAGTCTGCTGGTTCCACACGTAAAGCACGTCCGGTGCGCTGTAGTTCGGGCGCTTCCAGTGGCGGCTGGGGATCAGCACGTCGAACTTGCCCGTCTTCACATCGACCTTGTAGACGTCCGCCCCCGCTACATACAGCGTGCCATCGTCACCGCTCTGCATGATCGTCAACTGCCGTGGCGCCGGGAAACTGCGCACGGGTTTGGCGTCCATGCCGGCGTCGGTGGCATACACATCGAGCCGCGGTTGCTGCACTTCGTAGCGGTCGTTGAGCATCAACGTCGGGTTGGCAATGGTGAACAATTCCTTGCCGTCGTGGCTGAGGGTGAAGGCGAACATTGACTTCGCTTTCTCCCCCGGTTTCTGGGTCATGCTGGCGTGGAACACCTGCTTGCAGCTGTCGAGTTCAACGCCGTAGACATCCGCGTAGTGATTGTTCAGCACGTAAGCGGTCTTGCGGTCCGGCGACAACTGAACGGTGCCGGGACCGAAGGCATCCGGCATTTTGCAGGTCTTGAACAAGGTGTCGGTGGCCAGGTCGATGACGTGCAGGTTGTTCGGGTAATTGGTAGTCACCATGTACTCGTGACCGGTTTCGAGAGCGGTGTTTTCATCGGCCAGAACAGTGAGCGAACACGCGCTCAGGACGGCGAATGCGGCCAGGCCGCAGGCTTTGATGCTAGGCATGCTGGAATCCTTCTTCTTTGTCCGACTGCTTTCTATGGACGATCATTTGTCTTTAGGAAAGACAGTGCCAAGGTTGCGCCAGTTGTCGTTGGACGCCTGGGCATCCTTGTTCCAGTCCGGGTAGGTGCTCATCATGTCGGGCACCTGGGCCGGCCACCAGCAAGGATCGGAGCAGCCGTAAAGGTCGGCTTCCATCGGCTGGCACAGCGACGACACCCCGCCAAAGGCGTCGATTTCCCAACCCGGGTCGGTGGTCGAGGCGCAGCCGGCGACGGAACTCATCGCCACCACTTCTTCGATGCGGTTTTCGGCCGCGGCCTCATCGAGTTTCAGCGCTTTATTATTGATTGCCTTGAGATGTCTCATATCAGTGAGCCTTGCGCGGAGTGATGTAGCTGCTGATAAACGCAGGGTTGTGGGCCATGATCCGGGTGTAGACCTCGATGCCGAAGTCGACCCAGTCACGCATCAGTTCGCAGTAGTGATAGGTCGGGTGGGTCGGGTCGCCGTAACGGGCATAGCTCTCGTGGTAGCAGCCGCCGGAACAGAGGTTGCGGATCTGGCAGTCCTCGCAACCGGTGTTGGTACGGTCCAGGCGCTGGGACAGGAAGTCGTTCAACTCCACCTGCTTCACACCGCTGTGGACGTTGCCGAAGGTCGGCAACGATGAACCGGTAAAGCGGTGGCACAGGTTCAATTCGCCCTTGTGATCCACCGCCAGCATCTTCAGGCCCGCGCCGCAGGGCAGGGCTTTTTTGTGGCCTTCGTGGATGTCGGTGATCAACTGGTGCAAGTTGGAGAAACCGATATTGCGGTGCTCCAGCGCCGCTTCCAGATAACGCCGGCCGAGCTTCTTCATGTTGGCGAAGACTTCGATCAGTTCGTCGCTGGACAGGTTGAAGGTGCTGATGTCGCCGGAGGTCACCGGGGCAAACCCGACTTCGGCAAAACCCAGTTCGTTGAACAGGTGATCCCAGATGGTTTCGACGTCGGTGACGCCGGTCGTCAGGGTCACGCGGGCACCGACCGGACGACTGTTGTAGCGCGACAGCAGCATTTCAGCCTTGCGCCGCACCACGTCATACGTGCCCTGCCCGCCCACGGTGATGCGGTTGCGGTCGTGCACGGTTTTCGGTCCGTCGATACTGACCGACAGGCCGAAACGGTGGGCGTTGAGGTAGTCCACGGTCTCTTCGGTGAGCAGCGTCGCGTTGGTGGTCATGACGAACTCGACGAACTTGCCCGCCTCGCGGAAACGCTTCTCGCAATAGTCGACCATGTACTCGATCAGCTTGCGATTGCTCAGCGGCTCGCCACCGAAAAACACTACGGTGAAACGCTCTTCGTCCGGGGATTCGCGCAGCAGCATTTCCACCGAAGCGACCGCGGTTTCGACGTCCATTTTCTTGCCGGCCGACGGCTTGTCCAGGTCTTCCTTGTAGCAGTAGGTGCAGCTCAGATTGCAGCCGGTGTTGACGTTGAGCACCACGGTATTGATCGCCGTGCGCTCGACCCGTTTGGTGCCGATATCGGGGGTCAGCGGCGAGCCGTCGCTGACCAGTTCCAGGGCCATCAGCTCGCGCAGAGTCTCGGTGATTTCTTCGCCGTTGAAGCGAGCGGCCAGGCGCTGGATCAGGTCGTCCGACGAACAGCCGGGACCGCGCAAGGTATCGATGATGGTGCCGGTCAGCTCATCACTGGCGAACAGCGAACTGCTGGGGATGTGAAACAGCATGCGGTCGGCATCGACGTGCACTTCGTGCAGGTTCCGCTCAACCAGATTCAAAATAGCGCCCATTGCAACCTCCTGTGCAAACCCCGTTCTACGGGGCTCACGGTCATTCCAAAAAAATGTCTGAAGCCGTTGAAGTCAGCCAGCTCACGTTTTCAAAATCATGGAATGGGTGGATTGTTCCAGCGTTGCACGGTGACGATCATGTGGCCTTCGCCGGTCAGGGATTTCCCTGCGTCGTCGACCGCGGCGATCACCTTGAGGTTGCCGGCATTGTTGGTGGACATTTTGCGCTGCGGGTTTGGCCCGGCATCGCCCGGTGTGAACACGCCGCTGTCAGCCTGCATGGTGCCGGCGAACTTGACGTCCTCGTCTTCCTTGGCGCGGTCGTCGAAGGCTTCGACCGACCACTGCGCCGGGAACACGCCGATGCGATACGGCTTGCCGTCTGCGCCCTTGCCCCAGGCTTCGGCATCAAAACGGCCCTGGACTTTCGGCGTCGAACCACCGCCCTCGCCGATCCGTGCCACCGAGAACTCGGGCACGACTTTGACTCCGGCGATCTTGCTGTAGACCGACAGGGTCGGGCCTTTCAGCGTGCCGACGGTGACGTTGCGCAGACCCGGTTGAGCATTGGCGGCGGCCTTGAGTTTGACCTTGATGCGCTCCGGGCTCTGCTCGATGACTTCGACCACTTCCACGCCTTTGCCAAAGTTCGGTTTGCCGGTGAGGCCGCTGCCGATCAGGGTGACTTCAGTTTCGGCGCCAGCCTTCAGGTAACCCGGCTGCACCGCCAGCAAACGACTCGAACCCTGTTTGGCGGCGACGAAGTCCAGGCCCCGCTCATCATGCTCGGCCTCGAACATCCGGCCCTGCATGGCGTTGCCTTGGGCGGCGAACACCTGGCGCATGGTCACGCCGTCGATGGTCACGTTGCCGCGCCATTCGTAACCGGTGTAGAGAATCGCGCTGCCATCGCCGTTGAACGGGCTGCCACCGGCGTATTGGCCTTTGACGCTGACCTTGAACGTGTCGCTGCCATCAGCCGTGACGCTCATCACGCCGGCCAATTCACCCTTGCCCGGCAAGTGACCGCTAAAGCTCCAGTCGCCCACCAGCGCTTCAGCTTTCGGCGCGGTGCTCAGCCATTTTTTCCAGGCCGGGTTGTCCAGCGGATAACGCTTGGCCAACAGCGGCACCATGTCTTTTCGAGCAAGGTCGAACCAGTCGCGGTCGCGAGACAGCGCCTGGTATTCCAGAGACGGCCATTGGCCGAGGTGGAAGTTCACCAGACGCTCCCATTCCTGGGCCGGACGCCGTTGCAGCGCGACCCGCGCACCGGAGTGGCAGCGGCCGCACATCTGGCTGGTCTGGTCGTCGAACTTCTCGACGGTATTGAGTCGACGCTCCAGCGCATAACGCACGCCATCAGTCTCGCTTGGGGCCAGGCCTTGAGTGTCGGCCAGGTATTTGACCAGGGTTCGGCGGTCGTCATCGCTGATCTGCAAACCGTGCATGATTTGCATGCGGGCGATGCTCATCAGCCAGCCTTCCGGAGTTTTACGCTGGTGACTGATGCGGCTCAGGGCGTTATCGGCTTCGGGGGTATGACAGCCCTGACAGGTTTCCTTGAGGATGGTCTGAGCGTCGCGGGCTGCCAGGCTGTAAGGCGAATGCAGCGCCACACAAGCGGCCACGGCCAGCAGGCTGGCACTCAGGCCTGATCGGAGTTTTCTCTTCATCAACGTCGAACCTCGCACGGTGCTTTCTTATTTTTGTGGCTTATCGTTTTTATGGTTTCTGCCGTCGGCGGCGCACCGCTGACGGAGGCAAGAGAAACGTCTGCGATGAGCAATACACGGAGCGTGCCAGCTTGCCGATTAGCTTTTAAATCAAGCCGTTGCGTGAAGATGACTGTGTTGTGCCATCGCTGAACGAGATCGTCTGCGTCTAATATCGCGACAGGTGTTGCAGTCTGAGACAGCATAGATGGCCAGACCGGAACAGTTCGTCGGCCGACGATTGAACTTTCTGGCGACACTCAGGGACGACAGAAAGCTGATGGCTGCCGTGGATGGCAATACGTTCGAAGAAATTTCCCGGAAGCTTGCAGCCTGAATAGTCGGCGCGGGCCGCACCGTTTTCCACGGTGCGGCGTGACGCCGGTTCAGATGTCAAAGGTGGGGGGAACGCTTTTGTGTACGTCGATCTCGTGCTGCATGTCCGCCACCAGCGACGCGATCGCATGGGGACTGTCCAGTGTCCACAGGGGAACGTGGGTGGCCACTATATCCACTTTGCCGGTCATGCAGTCGCAGACCCGAATCGTCAGGGACTGGTCCGCCGCCATGGTGCAGGTGCACACGGAGGGCAGAAAACTGTGTTCAATGATGTTTTGAATTTCCAGGGTTGAAAGGAACATCGTTAGCTCCCTCACGCCAGATGTATTGCCGGATGAACGGTCCGTCACTTCACCCACCGATCCTGAAAATTCTAGTCCTCAATAACGGGTACCTCAAGGTCTCAACCCGGTTGCTCGTCGTCTCATAGATGTCGCAATTTGCAACAATCTCACAGCGCCCGCGATTCCCTTGAGTGCCCCAAAACCCCGCCGATCAAGGGCGGTCCTGCCTTTGCGGGCACTTGGCACAGCCATTGCCAGCCGTTATGAAAGCCACGTTTTCACGAACAACAAGAGGTCTCGCCAAATGCCCCTCCCTTATCTGCTTCCCGCCACTTCGGCATTCATCCAGCGCGCCCCGCGCATGCTCATCGGCGGCGACTGGGTCGAGGCCGCCGACGGCCAGACCATGCCCCTGCACAACCCTGCCACCGGCGAAGTGCTGTGCGTCGTGCCGCGGGCCACGCCTGAGGATGTCGACCGCGCCGTGCTCGCCGCCCGTCAGGCCTTCGACGATTCGGCCTGGACCCGCACCCGACCTCGGGAGCGGCAGAACCTGCTGTGGAAACTCGCCGACCTGATGGAGCGCGACGCCGAACTGCTGGCGCAACTGGAATGCCTGAACAACGGCAAAAGCGCGGCGGTAGCCCAGGTGATGGACGTGCAACTGTCCATCGACTTCCTGCGCTACATGGCCGGTTGGGCGACCAAGATCGAAGGTTCCAGCGTTGAAGTGTCGTTGCCGTTGATGCCCAACGATCAATTCCACAGTTTCATCCGCCGCGAAGCGGTGGGCGTGGTCGGCGCCATCGTCGCCTGGAACTTCCCGCTGCTGCTGGCCTGCTGGAAACTCGGCCCGGCCCTGGCCACCGGTTGCACCGTGGTACTCAAACCCGCCGACGAAACCCCGCTGACCGCGCTGAAACTTGCCGAGTTGGTGCTGGAAGCCGGTTACCCCGAAGGTGTGTTCAACGTGGTCACCGGCACCGGCATCACCACTGGTTCCGCCCTTACCCACAATCCGCTGGTGGACAAGCTGACCTTCACCGGCTCCACCGCCGTGGGCAAGCAGATCGGCAAGATCGCCATGGACTCCATGACCCGGGTGACCCTGGAACTGGGCGGCAAATCGCCGACCATCGTCATGGCCGACGCCGACCTGAAGAGCGCCGCAGCCGGCGCCGCCAGCGCGATTTTCTTTAATCAGGGCCAGGTGTGCTGCGCAGGCTCCAGGCTGTATGTGCAGCGAAAACATTTCGACAATGTGGTGGCGGAAATCGCCGACATCGCCAACGCCATGAAGCTCGGTAACGGCATGGACCCGAGTGTCGACATGGGCCCGCTGATCTCCGCACGCCAACAGGAACGGGTTTACGGTTACATCGAAAAGGGCCGGGAAAGTGGCGCGACGATCGCCTGTGGTGGCGAACAGTTTGGGCCGGGCTTTTTCGTCAAACCGACGGTGATTGTGGATGTCGATCAGAAGCACTCGCTGGTGCAGGAGGAGATCTTCGGGCCGGTGCTGGTGGCGATTCCGTTCGATGACGAAGCCGATGCGTTGCGCATGGCCAACGACAGTCCGTATGGGCTGGGGGCGAGTATCTGGTCGAACGATCTGGCGGCGGTGCACCGGATGATTCCGCGGATCAAGTCTGGGTCGGTGTGGGTCAACTGCCACAGCGCGCTGGACCCGGCGCTGCCGTTTGGTGGTTACAAGATGTCCGGGGTTGGACGCGAAATGGGGTATGCGGCGATTGAGCATTACACCGAGTTGAAGTCGGTGTTGATCAAGTTGTGATTGTCGGCGTTTGTTAGGCCGCCTTCGCGAGCAAGTCGAATCGTCGCACCGCCGCTCCCACATTTGATTTGTGATCGACACAGAACCAATGTGGGAGCGAGCTTGCTCGCGATAGGGCCAGCCCAGACAACAAGAATCTCAGGGTTTGAAGCCTTGGGCCAACAACCAACTCCGGACCACCCGTCCCTGCTCCACCGTCAATCCCGCCAACACCTGACCCGCAGGCTCGCTGCCCAACCGCCGCACCAACGGCGCCAACTCAACCCCTTGCACATGCCAGATCCCCAGCGGCTGATCCGCCGTGATCACCACCGCGGCCTCATCCACAAAACCCTCTTTCAACACCGGCGCTCGCTCGATTCTCAACAAGGAAAAATCCGCCTGGGCATGGGCCACCTCAGCATCCGGCCACTGCCGCCGCGCCTGCCAAAAAGGCTGATCCAGCCAACGCTGCTCATCGGCATAAAAATCCCGCCCGATCCGCGCAAAACGCAAAAACAACTGTTCCACCCGTTGCTGATGAAAGCGCTGAGCCAGCGCCGCTCGCTCGGGTTTACGCAACAACGTGTTAATCACCGTCGGCGCCTGTAACGCCGAGGACAAGGACTGAAAAATCCCGTTGCCCGACAGCGGATCCACCGCCATCGCCGCATCGCCTACCCGAATCCAGTGATCGCCACACACCTGCGGGCAAAGAATCGCCGTGCTGCTGCGAGCCTGTAGTTGAAGATCGATCTCAGGCTCGACACCGAAAAAAGCCCGCGCCAACGCCGAACCCTGACGTCGCTCCCGACAGTAATCGAGCAACTGCGCCTTGCCCGGCAATTCAGCACTGGCCACGTCCACCGTCCATTGCCAGTAACACTGACCGTCGGCTCGCCGGGCCATCCAGGCCCAGCCGTCCTCAAGACTTTCCACGGCGCTGGCGGTGCTGCCCGGCGTGCCTTGC
Source organism: Pseudomonas rossensis (assembly GCF_039888995.1). NCBI lineage: Bacteria > Pseudomonadati > Pseudomonadota > Gammaproteobacteria > Pseudomonadales > Pseudomonadaceae > Pseudomonas > Pseudomonas rossensis. The sequence continues at coordinate 63,030 of NZ_JBBWCB010000010.1, forward strand.
CAGCGATTGAGCAGGCTGACCGTCTCCGGCCCGCGCAGGCCTTTGCCGAGCGCAGGTGCCTGACGCCCACGCGCCTCAACCAGAAAATCCGCCAGCAGCGCCTCGCGCCCTTCGACCTCGATCCGATGCCCCGAAACCGATGTCTGAACGGTCAGCACTCGGCCTTCGATCAGCTCAACGCCAGCCAGCCGCAGATCCTCGCGCAAACCACGATCAAAGCTCGGGCGATCCAGTAAAAATTCGATGTTCTGCGCATGCTGCTGACCGTTCCATGACACCTGCCGCTGAGACGGCAGCGCCGCCTCCGCCAGCGCCTGATGAAGCCCGGCGCCACGCAAGGCCTCCAGCACCCGAATGGAAACGCCCTCCAGCGCCGCAAACCGCCGCCATTCGCTGACCAGCGTCACGGGATAACCGAGCCGGCGCAAACCCAAGGCAACCGCCGCTCCCGCTGGCCCTGCGCCAAGAATCAAAATCATGGTCCGAAGCGCCGTTCAGGGCCGCGATAACGGGCGTTTTCCCGCAGCCACTCGATGACGTGTTCGTTGCTCGCCTCAGGATGTGCAACCAGGAAACCCGCGATGTGCCCGCTCAACGCCGCACAGCCGAGACTGGCGCCAGACTGCCCCGGATAGGTTCCATGCACACACGCGGCGAAATCCGCTTGAGCGCTGTTGAGCCACGACCATTCCTGTTCGGCACAGCGCGCATCGCCGGTGACTCGCAGCACCTGTGGATAATTCGCCGGAAACACGCCCTCGCCCTGAGCCGGACTGGACGCACACAGCAAAACACCTCGCGCTACCGCCAACCTGCAGGCTTCCCGCAACAGGCTGCGATCCTGACGCAAACCGAGGCTCAAATTGATCAGCCGAACGTCCTGCGCCACCAGCCAATCAATCGCCGTGGCGATCTGCAACGCGCTGGTGACGCCACGCTGGTCGAACACCTGAGCCACGCAAAATACCGCCGAAGGCGCCCGTCGACCGATGGCCTCGATCACCGCGCTGCCGTGGCCCAGCGGATCGTCGCGCAAATCGCTTTCGGCCAATCCATCCGCCAGCAACGAAAAGCGCCGCCCGGCGATAACCTGCACTCGCTGCGCCGCCGAGTGACCACTATCCACCACACCAATCCGCAGCTCAGGCTTCATGCAGCACCGTTTTTGAAGTGAGTACGCCGTCGAGCAATTCGAAGCGCAAATCGGCATCGGCCAAGGTTGAAGGACGGTGGCTGATGAGGATCCGCGTACGCCCGGCAAACAGACGATCAATGGCCTCGATGACTTCACGTTCGGTGGCTTCATCCACCGCCGAAGTCGCTTCGTCCAGCACCAGAATCAATGGATCCTGCAACAGCGCCCGGGCGATGGCGATGCGCTGTTTCTGCCCGCCGGACAACTGCTGACCACGTTCGCCCAACGGACTGTCGAGGCCTTCGGGCAAAGACTCGATCAGGCTGTCGAGTTGCGCCAGCCGCGCCACTTCGGCAATCGCTTCACGGCTGGCGTCCGGCATCGCATAGGCGAGGTTGTCGGCGAGGCTGCCGCGAAACAGCACGATGTCCTGACTGACCACGGCAATCCGCCGACGCAGCTGGAACAGGTCCAGTTCGCGCAAATCAACCTCTCCCAGCAACACCCGGCCCGACTGCGGATCGTGGTGCCGTTGCAGCAAGTCGATCAGGGTCGATTTGCCGACCCCGGAGCCGCCGCTCAGAGCGACTTTCAAACCGTAGGGAATTCGCGCTTCGATCCCGCGCAAAGTTGTCGGGCGACCGGGATGACTGAAGTGCACATCGTCGAAACGCAGTTCGCCGGAGGTCGGCATCGGCTGCGGCGTGACCGGTGTGAGAACGGTTGGTTCTTCGCCGCGCAATTCCATCACGCGTCCGAGGCTGACGGTCATTCGTTGGACCGCGACATAGAGCCCCAGCAGGCTCTGCACCGGTCCGACGGCCATGCCCAGATAGGTGGAAAACGCGATCAGCGCACCCAATTGCCAGGTCCCCTGCACCACCCAATATCCGCCGATCAGGAACGCGCAGGCACGGGACAGAGACGTCAGTGTGCCCGGTACCGCCTGGGTGAAAAACTCGGTGACTTGCAGGCGCAGCAACTGGCTCATGTAGCCTTGGCCCAACGTCTCCAGGCGCCGCGATTCACGCTGTTGCTGGCCGGCAGACTGGATGAACTTCATCACCGGCAAGGTCTCGACCATGAACGAGGACATGTCCGCCGAGCGCTCGCGTAACTGCCGCACATCCCGTTCGACCTTGCGTCGCATCCAGCGCAGCCAGAGCACATCGAGGGGAATCAGCACCAGTGCCAGCAACGAGAGTTTCCACGACAGGGTCAGCAACATCGCCACGGCACAGACCAGACCGATCACGCTCGATACCGCCGAGAACAACGAGTCCACGGCAAAGCGCTGAATCTCCGCGACGTCGCCATCGAGGCGCGACATCAAGTCACCGATTCGGCGCTGGCCGTAGAAACTCGGCGAGAGCGTTTGCAAATGCCGATAGAGGTCATCGCGCAGGGCGAACAGAATCCGCCCGGACAGCCGCGTGTGCAGGTAACGATTGATTCCCGACAGCCCCGTTCCGAGCAGCCCGGCCACGATCATCAGTCCGGCGATCAGCACCAGCATCGGAAAGTTGCGCGCCAGCAGGCCATCGTCAATCAGCAGTTTGGTCAGCCAAGGCTGGACCAACACCAGCAACGAGGCGCAGACCGATAACCCGAGCAGCCCGGCAATCGCCAGACGATGGGGCCGCACGAAGCTGTAGAGCCAGCGCAAGGCCGCTTGCAGGGCTTCGGGGTTTTGGCTGTCGATCAGCCGAACGATCAAGCGCTGCATCACGAGCGCAACTGTTTGAGCTTGCGATACAAGGTCGCGCGGCTGATGCCCAAGGCGTCGGCGGCGGCCGAGACGTTGCCCTGGTGAGTGTCCAGGGACTGGCGAATCAGCTCCAGTTCGTTTTCGCGAATGCTGCCGGCCTGAGGGCGTTCGGTGGCGCTCAACTCGTCGAGCATGCTGTCGGGCAAGTGGTCGAGGGTGAGTACGGTGTCTCCCGGCTCGCGCATGGCCAACGCGGTGCGCAAAACCATTTCCAGTTGGCGAATGTTGCCTGGCCAGTGATAGCCGCCGAGCAAGCGGTTCAAATCGTCATGCAGGACCATCGCCGGCGCATCCAGTTTGGCCAGCAGGCGAGCGACCAAACCGCTGAAATCCTCACGTTCGCGCAAGGCCGGGAGCATCACGCTGATGCCGTTGACCCGATAAAACAGGTCCTCGCGGAAGTGTTTTTCTTCTACCAGTCGCTTGAGGTCGCGGTGGGTGGCGCAGATCAATGCGACGTCGATGTCTTGCTCTTCGCCGGCGCCCAACGGTGCCACTTTGCGGTCCTGCAACACCCGCAGCAGACGGGCCTGCAAGGCCAGCGGCATGTCGCCGATTTCGTCGAGAAACAAGGTGCCGCCATGGGCCTGTTGCAGACGACCGATCATGCCGCCGCGACGCGAGCCGGTGAACGCACCTTCGCGGTAGCCGAACAGTTCCGACTCGATCAGACCTTCGGGGATCGCCGCGCAGTTCACCGCGACGAAGGGTTTGTCGCAGCGAGTGCCGGCCATGTGCAGGGCGCGGGCGATGACTTCCTTACCGGTGCCGGTTTCACCCAGCAGCAACACCGGCAGCTCATTCGCCAGGCCTTGACGGGCCATGCGCAAGGCTCGGGCATACCGGACATTGCTGCCGGCCAGGGATTCGAGATCCGGTTGTGCTTTGGCGGTTTTCGCTGTGCTGCGCGGCGGCGTGCTGACGTTGATCGAACGCTGCGGCGCACGCAGGGTTTTGTAGAAAAACTCGCCTTTGGCCGTTTGCAGACTGCCAACACCGCCCTGATGCAGACGCGACAGAAGTTGCAGGCCATCGACGCCCAGAAACTCTTCGCAACGTCGACCGACCAGCGCCGAGCGCTCGGCATGCAGCAACTGACAGGCCTGGGCGCTGACCGCGAGAATCTGTCCGCCAAGGCTCACTGCCAACAAGCCCTGCCAAGGGGATTCGAGGTATTGCAGACGGCTATGGAAGGCCAGGACGATCTCGTCTGGATAACTGGCGTTGAACACCCGGCTTTCGATCTGGCTGACGGCCATGGCCAGCAACGCGGTGCTGTCGTGAACGCGGCCCAGCGGGCCTTCGCGGGTCAGGTCGAGTACGCCGAGGATGTCGCCTTGGGGGCAACGGATCGGCACCGAGGTGCAGGAGAAATCGGTCAGGCGATCGAGGTAATGTTCACCGCAATCGATCATCGTTGGCCGGGCTTCCACCAGTGCGGTGCCCAACGCGTTGGTGCCGCGAGCGGCTTCGCTCCAGCAGGCGCCGAGGGTGATGTCTTGCAGGCCGCTGCCCTTGAAGCGATCGGCGCGTCCTTCGACGGCGAGGATGGTGGCGTCAGAATTGGCGAGGATGATCAGCCCTTCCTTGCCCTGACGTTCGGCCAGGTAATCGATGGCCGGCAATGCCGCATCGATCAGCAGCCGATTGCTCGCCAACAGGACGTCGAGGCTCGCGCTCGATTCCAGCGCCAGTTCGTGCTTGGCATTGAAATGCACGCCATGGCTCAGGCTACGCCGCCACGACGCATCGATTTCCGCCCGCAACACGCCATCCGGGACTTCGCCCTCGAGATGGAGCTTTTCCCGGGCCAGCCTGGCTTCGCGGTGAAGTTTGGGAGGAGTTGTTTTTATTAGCGTCATCAAGCGCTCCGGATCGGTCCGCTTTGCGCTTTTTTAAGATCAGCGCCCTGCCGCAATTTTTACGTTAACGTCAGGGCGATGGCAAGTGCCTTACGGCGCTTGTGTTCCGTCAAGTGGACCGCGTAATCGTTCTTCGCGAGCAGGCTCGCTCCCACAGGTCATGCGCAAAAAATCTTGTGGGAGCGAGCCTGCTCGCGAAAGCGATCTACCAGACACCAAAGATCTCAGATCTGCCACACCTTGGCATTCACAAAAAACGCCCGCGCATTATCCTCCAGACTCTCCAGGTGATACCCGCCCTCCTGCACAATCAGACACGGCACCCCCAGGCTGCGAATCCGCTCGCCCAGCCGCGCAAACCCTTCACGGGTCACCGCCACTTTGCTCTGCGGATCCAGCTCGAAAATATCGAACCCCAGGGACAGCACCAACACCTCGGCGCCGAAGTCTTTCACCGCCGCCAACGCTACGTCCAATTGACCCAGGAAGTCCGCCTCACTGGCGCCATGCGCCATCGGCAAGTTGAGGTTGAAGCCCTCGCCCTTCCCGACACCCCGCTCATCAGCGAACCCGGCAACCCCCGGATAGAAGTTGGTCGGATCGCCATGCACGGAGACGTAGAGCACGTCATCGCGGTCGTAGAAAATCTCCTGAATCCCCTGACCGTGGTGCATGTCGGTGTCGAGCACCGCGACGCGCTCAAATCCGGCACGCAATACCTGCGCGGCCACCGCAGCATTGTTCACATAGCAGAAGCCCCCGGCCGCTTCGGCCCGGGCGTGGTGACCCGGCGGGCGACATAAAGCGTAAGCGGCCGGCTCACCATCGAGTAACGCCTGAGCCCCGGCGATCGCACTTTGTGCCGACCAATAGGCCGAACGCCAGGTCTGCTCACCTACCGGGCAACTGCCGTCCGCGAGATAGCGGGCGGCTTGGGCGAGAATCCCGCGCAGGGCATTAGGTTCGCGGACGAAGATGTTCGACATCACCTCGTCACCCCAATCCTCGGGAATCTCTTTCCAGCGCTGATGCGCTTCCTGCAGAAACGTCAGGTACGGCGCGCCGTGGACCGCCAGCAGCGGATCGAGCCCGGCATCGGTCGGTTGCTCGACTTTAAAGCCCAGCGAGTGCGACGCCTGGACCAACCGCTGGACCCGCTCCGGCACTTCCTGTGGTGTGCGCATCTGCCCACGGGAGTAGTAGCTGCGTGGATGGTGAAGCAATTGTTCGGGGTGGAAAAACTACGCATGGGTTAATACCTGTCAGTGTGGGAGCGGGCTTGCGTTTTATTCGACTTTACCGGCGCGGGATAGCACGGCGTTGAGCAAGACATCGGTGCCCTGACGCACGTCTTCCGGCAACACGTCCTCGGCTTCGTTATGGCTCAAGCCGCCGAGGCAAGGAATGAATACCATGGCCGTCGGGCAGTACCGCGCCAGATGAATTGCATCATGCCCGGCGCCGCTGACAATCGATTGCTGAGCGTAGCCCAGCGCGTCCACCGCCTGCTGCACGGCCGCCACACAATCGGCATCGAACGGTGTTGCCGGGCTGATCCAGTGAGGCGTAATCGTCAGGTTCAAGCCTCGGCTATCGGCAATCGTCTGAAGCCGCTCGCGGACTTGCTGCTCCATGGCCTCAATCGCTTCCTCGCGGTGATGACGCAGGTCGACGGTGAAATTCACCAAGCCCGGTATGGTGTTGCGCGACGATTTGTTGATGCTCAACTCGCCTACGGTGGTCAGGCCTTCGGGGCGAAATCGGTGGCCAGACTTTCGATGGCCTGGATCATCCTCGCTACGCCATACAGGGCGTCTTTGCGCAGCGGCATCGGGGTCGGTGCCGGCGCGGCGGGCGAACAGGTTGCCGATGGCATCCACGCTCAGGGTCATGCCGGCTTCGCGGCACCAGTGGGAAAACAATTCGCGGCCAGCCTTGTCTTCATCGCTCAGGGCCAGGCGGCAGCTGCCGCCACGTGCGGTGGCGCCGATTTCGGCCATGTCCATCAGACTCGCCCAGAGGCGTTCACCATTAATGTTCAACATGAGTTACTCCTGGGAATACGTTAATTAAGCGTTGGCCATTTCGAGGCGTTCAGCGCTGGCATGGCGACGGGCAAGGGACAGGACACAGATCAGCGAAGTCGCGGCAATCAGGCTGTAGAACACCGCCATCGGCCACCATTGGCCGGCGAATTTGTGCGCCAGCAAGGTGCCGGTCAGCGGCGTCAGGCCACCGGCCACGGCGCCACAAAACGATGCGCAGCAGAATCAGCAGCACCGGCGTCGGAGGGGAAGAACAGCGCGCCGAATACCAGCGCGGCGGCGGTGGCATAAATGTAAAAGTCGTACCATTCGATCATGGTGCCGATAAAGGCTGCGGCTGCCGCACGGCGCGGCGCGGCTGAGGAGAAGTTGGGGGCTTCAAAATCGAGTTTGAAGTCGAGGTGATGGGTAGCTCGAATATCATCAGTTCACTGCTGCAAAAGACGGCGACCATTGGCGTCGGCCTGTGCCGTTTACCGCAGCCGCGGCTGGAGCAACGGGTGCTGTTTCGTGAGACTTATGCGTACTTTTGTGGGCAGCGTCATCGGTTGTTTGGGCAAGAGAATCTGACTCTGGAACAGCTCGCGACGGAGAACTTTGTCAGCTTCACCAGCGATCAACTGGAGGGCAATCTTTCGCCCCTGGCATTGTTCCGCGACCAGCAAGGCTTTACCGGCAAGATCGTCGCTTCATCGACGAGTTTCGAAGAGATTTATCGCTTGATTTGCGCAGGGTTCGGCATTGGCTGTCTGCCGACGCACCTGGTGCGTAGGGATGTCGAGCAGGGTTTGCTCTGGCGCTTGCCGCCGGAAGATGGGGTGGTGGATTTCGATATCCAGCTGCTGTGGAATCGCGAGCAGAAGATGAGTCAGGCCGAAACCGTGTTCCTCGAAAGCTTCCAGCACATGCTCAGTATTCGTGAGCCTGTGCTGTAAAGCCTTGATCGCTTAGACGTGAGGATCTCCCGGTGCTTTGCTGGGTGTGGCGTATTGCGGCTTCACGTGACCGTCCTGATCGAGTAGCCAGGCATCCATGATCTGTCGCACCACGGGACCTGCGACGCGACCGCCGGCCTCGCCGTTTTCGATCATCACCGAGATGACAATCTTCGGATGTTCGGCCGGGGCAAAGCCGACGAACAGGGCGTTGTCGCGGTTACGCTCCAGGGTTTTCGCCCGGTTGTAACGTTCGCCCTGCTTGATCGCCACCACTTGCGCGGTACCACTCTTGCCGGCGATGCGGTACTGAGCCCCCGCCGCTGCCGCCCGTGCAATCCCGCGAGCGTCGTGCATCACCATTTGCATGCCGTGGTTAACCTGCTCCCAGTCACGCGGGTCTTTCAACAGGATGTTTGGCATTGGATGCTCATCCACTGGCGCAACACCGTCCACGGTTTTGGCCAGGTGCGGGCGATTCCAGACACCTTTGTTGGCGATCAGTGCAGTGGCCTGGGCGAGCTGCAATGGTGTGACCTGCATGTAACCCTGGCCGATGCCGAGGATCACGGTCTCACCCGGGAACCATGCCTGACGGCGCGTGGCACGCTTCCAGGCTTGCGATGGCATCAGGCCGGCAGACTCTTCGAACATGTCCAGCGAGACTTTCTCACCGAGGCCGAACATAGCCATGTAGTCATGCAGTCGGTCGATGCCCAGCTTGTGGGCCAGGTCGTAGAAATAGGTGTCGTTGGAGCGCATGATCGCCGCGTCCATGTCCACCCAGCCATCGCCGCTGTGGTTCCAGTTGCGGTATTTGTGATCGAAGTCCGGGAGTTGGTAATAACCGGGGTCGAAGACGCGGGTCTGCGGGGTAACGACGCCGGCGTCGAGGCCGGCAATGGCCACTTCCGGCTTGATGGTCGAACCCGGTGCATAGAGACCGCGTAGTACGCGATTGAACAATGGCCGGTCGATGGAGTCGTGCAGCGCTGCGTATTCCTTGAAGCTGATTCCGGTGACGAACAGGTTCGGGTCGAAACTCGGCTTGCTGACCATCGCGAGTACTTCGCCGGTCGACGGATCGAGTGCGACCACCGAACCGCGACGATCACCCAAGGCTTCCTCGGCGGCTTCCTGAAGTTTGACGTCGAGGCTCAGTACGATGTTTTTGCCTGGGATCGGATCGGTGTGCTTGAGCACTCGCAGGACCCGGCCTTGAGCGTTGGTTTCGACCTCTTCGTAACCCACTTGGCCGTGCAACTGCGACTCGTAGAATTTTTCGATGCCAGTCTTGCCGATGGATTGAGTGCCACGGTATTCCACCGTGTCCAGGGCTTTGGACTCTTTCTCGTTGATGCGACCGACGTAGCCGATCGAATGCGCAAAGTGCACGCCCATCGGGTAGTGGCGAACGAATTGTGGCTCTACGTCGATCCCCGGCAGACGGAACTCGTTGACCGCCAACACGGCGATCTGTTCTTCGTTGAGCTCGTAGAACAAGGTGACCGGCACGAACGGATGCCGGGTCTGCTTCATTGCCTTGTCGAACAACGCGCGATCTTCGGTCGGTAAATGCAGGAGGTTGACCACCTCATCCAGTTCCTCTTTGACATCGGAGGCGCGTTCGCGGGTGATGGTCAGGTTGAAGCTGGGCCGGTTATCCGCCAGAACTACGCCGTTGCGGTCATAGATCAATCCGCGCGTGGGGGTGATCGGCAGGACGTGGACTCGGTTGTTTTCGGAGATCGTCGAGTGATAGTCAAATTCGACCACCTGCAGGACATACATGCGCACTACCAGCGCGCAGGTAATGGCAACAACGAACAGGGCACAAGCCATCAGTCTTTTGTTGACCAGGCGCGTCTCTTTTTCGTGGTCCTTGATCGGTATCGGTTGGGGCATTTCTGCAGCAGCTCTTTGACTGTAAAGGGGGGTGCCGATCCGTAGGCTTGAAATCAGTCCGTTAAAAAACGAGCTGCACCATACCAAAAACCGGACGGTCACTTTAGTGCGATTTCCTCTAACGGTTGTCCTTGAAGACTAAAACGACGTTCGGTTTCTTTATGACTCGTGCGTTTTTCTCAAGATTGATATTCCCATTCATGCATTTTTCTTGAAGGAGGGCCTGTAGATACTGGGTGCATGTCATTCCGTTTTGTGTTTTTGGAGTCTTTCATGCATCCACAATTTCAACATTTACTTGGCTCGACTGGATTTTCCATTGGGTTGGAACTGCCGCTGGATAATGATTGGTCCAGCGATGGGCAGCGGCTGCGAATTGCCGAGGAGCGGCCGTTTGGTGTTCCGGACCTGAAGCAGCACGCCGTTATGGCACGCCTCGCAGACAAGGCTGGTTTCCACGCTCTGTGGGTACGCGATGTGCCGGTTATGATCCCAATTTTGGTGATGCGGCACAGGTGTTCGAAACCTTTTCCTACCTTGGCTACCTGGCAGGGATCACCGACAACATCATGCTGGGTACGGCGGCGGTTGTATTACCGCTACGTCAACCTTGGTTAACGCTCAAGGCAGCCAACAGTGTTGATGAACTGAGTGATGGACGTCTGCTACTGGGTGTGGCCAGCGGCGACCGACCTATGGAGTATCCATTATTTGGTGTGGACTACGATCAGCGGGGAGAGATCTTTCGCGAGACGGTTGAGTTGTTGCGCAGCCAAGGTGAAGGCCGCCTGCCCGAAGGTGCTCGTCTGTTACCGGAGCGAGATCAGCCAGTGCCATTACTGGTTGCAGGCCTTGGTCAGCAATCCCCTGCGTGGATTGGCAAACGCATGGACGGCTGGCTCGCCTACCCCGGTACTCCGGATGAGCATCGGCGCCGAGAGGGACTGTGGCGGGAGGTCGGTGGCGATAAACCCTACATCAGCTTCGTTCACCTGGATCTGGCGGCTAATCCTCATGCACCGATGCGACGTGTACGTTTTGGCGGCAGCTGCGGGAGGCTGGCATTGATTGATGAGCTTCAGGCTTTGCGTGAAGCCGGTGTGCAGCACGTTGGCTTGCATCTGCGTCGTAGCGAGCGACCGGTTGCCGAGGTTATTGAAGAGATCGCTGAATACGTTCTGCCGAAGTTTCACTAACGATGCTACTGGAACCTGGGATAGCCGATGGACTATCCCTTTTTCGCCATGCCACTTTCCTGCGGGCAAAACAAAACCCCTACCTGCATACGCAGATAGGGGTTTCGGAATTTAATCTTGACGATGACCTACTCTCACATGGGGAAACCCCACACTACCATCGGCGATG
>NZ_JBBWCB010000091.1:0-22622 GCF_039888995.1 Pseudomonas rossensis
GTAGGACGCGTCAGCAGTTATGCGATCGATCCCAAAACCCATGAGCTGAGCCTGATCAATCAGGTGCAGAGTCTGGGCAACGAGCCGACTCATTCGAGCCTCGGCTTTGAAGCCAGTCACCTGTTTGTCAGCAACTATTCGGTGGCTGAAGATCCGGGCGGCACGCTGGCAGTATTGCCGGTGGGCGCCGATGGCAAGCTCAAACCCGTGGTGCAGATGAGCAGCCATCCATCAAGCCGGGTCAATCCCGAGCGGCAGATGTCGGCGCACGTGCATTCGACGGTTTCCTCGCCGGACGGCCAGTATGTGTTCTCCAATGACTTGGGCGCTGACAGGATCTTTGCCTACCGCTTCGACCCAAAGGCCAACCCGGAACTGCCCTTGACCGCTGCTACACCGGCGTCCGTCCAGTTGCCACCCGGCAGCGGGCCGCGTCATCTGCTGTTCAGCGCCGATGGCAAGCATGCGTGGCTGACCATGGAAATGAGCGCACAGGTTGCGGTGTTCGATTACAAGGACGGCAAACTCGAGCAAACGCAGATGGTCGAGCTGGCGACGGGGCAGCCCACATCGGACAAGGCAGCCGCTGCGCTTCACGCGTCGGCGGATGGCAAGTTCCTCTACGTCAGCAACCGTGGCACCGCCAATCAGCTGCTGGTGTTCGCCATCGATCCTGCGACCGGGCACCTCAAGGAGCTGCAGCGCCGTTCCGTTGAAGGTGATCACCCGCGTGAGTTCAGCCTCGATCCGAGCGGCAAGTTCTTGTTGATCGCCAATCAGAAAAGCAACCAGATTGTCGTTGTCGAGCGCGATTCAAAGACAGGCCTGCTGGGTAAAACCGTGCAAAAACTGCCGATGGATGCCCCGAGCGACCTCAAGTTCCTGGTGCGTCAATAGGCCGCAGGCCCCTGTTGATGGGGCCTGCATCCTTCTATTAATGACGCTGATATCTGCTAATGCTACAAAAGATTTCAAGGCGCCAACCTCGAAGGTTAAGTTTGCTTCACGGCCCCACCGGGCGAGCAAGCCAACTGAATCTGAGGAACATCGCCATGAACTTCAATCTCTTTTCCATAATCGCCGCTTCCGCTATCTCTGCCACCGTTGCGTTGCCAGCCAGCGCCAGCGTTGAAATCAGCGACAAAAAATCCCACGCCCAAAGCTACACCCAGAAATACCTGCAACAGAGCGCCAACTTTTACGCGGCTCTGGATCACAAGACCCAAGCCTGAAATTTGAACCCTGCACCTTTTATGCAGGAGCGAAGTCACTTGCGCCGATCGAGCTGAAAAGCTTTGAGAGACCTGAGTGATGTCGCTCCTGCATAACGCGTTTACGACAGCATCATATTGCTATCAATGTATTGCTTGATATCACATGGCCATAAGTTTAAATTTGACGCTGATTTTTTGACTCCTTCTCATGATAAGGATCGACAGCATGGCAATGCGTCTGGCCGTGGTTCTTTTGTTTCTCTATTCCACCCCCATTCTTTCGGCTGCCCAGCCCGTTCCAGACGAGCCGGAGGCGGCCCGCGAGCGCTTGATGCGTTTTATCGAAGACTGAAATAGACTGGCTTAATGATCAACGAAGCTGATGGTCACTATGGATAACCCCGAGTGGTTATCACCGCTTTTTTGTTCGATTCTGTGGGCATCGAAACATGCCTGCGGAGAACATCATGGCCAGCGCAATCATCACTTCTGCCAAATACGGCGCCTACCTGGCTATCGCTCTTTACGTAGCCATGGTGCTGGTTTTCAGCCTCTCGCCTCAATCGCAACAGACCCTCGATGCGCCGATTCAAGTCGCTCATCCCGGCATCCAGTTTGAACACCGTTCGCAAAGCGCGATGGTCGATCAGGCTCAACTCGCGGGAGTCGCCGGGGAATGAAAGGGCACAGACTTTGGGTCATCGCCTTCCTGGCGTTCATGACCAATGGATCTTCCTTGCTGGGGATCGGACAGGGCTCGGCGGGGTCGGTGGCACGGACTATCGAAGCCAATCACAACCTTGCTCGTAACATTGAAACCGCTAAGGCCCTGGGGCTGCTGGCCGGCAATCCGCCAATCGAACGCCAGGACGATTTTTTCGGGCCGTTCCAGGTGGATTGCTCGGCGTTGCGGATGTGTGAAGTTCTCGCCTGAGTCCACCCGTAGGAGCTGCCGAAGGCTGCGATCTTTTGATGTTCGCATTGTCGCTGCCGCCGAAGATCAAAAGATCGCAGCCTTCGGCAGCTCCTACACGGATCGCGAACATCCAGTTACTTTTTCATTACCGATGTAAAAAGCTCCGACTCCAGAAACCGCTGCAACCAGCCCTGCAAACGGTGATGGGGCGTCTGCCCAAACCACTCGCGATCCACATGGGCGAACTGCCGCACAAACGGCATCAGTGCCACATCCGCCAGGCTCGGTTGCTCGGCCAGCAAGTAGTCTCGTCCCTCCAGCAACTCATCGAGCCTGCGCAAAAACACCTCGCCCTCGGCGCGATAAAACGCCATTGGCTGCTCGGGGTATCGCTCGGCGTACTTGTAGCGATTCAGGTGCACCTTGAACTCCTGATCGTTTTCTTCGATCAGCTCGGCGATGTGGTGCTGCCCGACAGGATCATCCTTGAGCAACCAATCCTGCGGATCGTTCTGCGCCAACGCCCAGTGCATGATCGCCAGGCTTTCATCGATCACCTGACCGTCAACGCTCAGCACCGGCACCGTGCCTTTGCTCGACAGCGCGAGCATGTCGGCAGGTTTGGCCTTCAGACTGACCTCGACAATATTCACCGCAACGCCGGAGTAGCGCAGGGCCATGCGCGCCCGCATCGCGTAGGGGCAGCGGCGGAAGGAATACAGCGTATTCATTTCACCTCCAGCGTACTCAGGCCGTTGCCCTGACGGCGGACCTGAATCTGCACCGGAATCCGTTCATGCATTTCCTGCACGTGTGAAATCACCGCGACTTTTCGTCCCTGCGCTTGCAAGCCGTCGAGAGCATCCATGGCCAGTTGCAGGGATTCCGGATCGAGGCTACCGAAGCCTTCGTCGATGAACAACGATTCGATTTTCAGCGTGCTCGATGCCATTGATGCCAAGCCCAAGGCCAGAGCCAGTGACACCAGGAACGTTTCGCCGCCGGACAACGAATGCACCGAACGCAGCTCATCACCCATCTCGGTGTCCATCACCAACAACCCGAGCATGCTGCCGCCACGTTTGAGGCGATAGCGCCGCACCAGTTGCCGCAACTGAACGTTGGCGTGATGCACCAACAGGTCGAGGTTGTAGGCCTGGGCGATCTTGCGGAAGGTGTCGCCCGTGGCCGAACCGATCAGTGCATTCAAACGTGCCCAGCGCTGGTATTCGGTGTAGGCATCGGCAATCTGCTGCGCGAGGGCCTGATTGGCGTTTTGCCGGCGCTGATCCTCGGCCTGTTCGGCGCGCAGTTCGGCGCAACGGTGTTCGCTGGCGCTGAACAGGTTTTGCAATTCGGCAAGCGCTGTCGCCAGTTGTTCGGTGTCGAGATTACCGTTGTGCTGTGCTTGATGATTGAGCAGACGCTGATCGCGTTCCTGCAACAGGACCTTGGTTTGTTCGATGGCTTTTTCGCTTTGCTGCAATTGCTGACGCAGTTCGCTGACCTGTTGGTCGTCGACACTCAGCAGATCTTCCAGACCACCGTCATCCAGTTCCGGATGCAATGCGCGCCAGTCGGCAATCTTGCCGCTCAGCTCGCGATCTTCGGTTTCCAGTGCCTGCGAGCGCTCCTGCTGGGCCTTGAGTTCGGCGCCCAGCTGCACCAGCCGCGTACGCACGGTTTGCAGTTCCTGATTGGCCGTCGCTTCAGCATTGCGCGCCTGTTCGACGGCTTGATCCAATTGCTGCTGCCACTGCTCGGCGCTGGCGTGTTCGCCGAGCAATTGCGTGAGTTTTTGCTGGCAGGCCTGTTGCTGGTCGGCGAGGGCGGTGAACTGCTGTCGGGCCGTTTCCAACTGCTGGAGGCGAGTGAGTTGGCGGTCCTGTTCTTTCTCCAGCGTCTGCTGCCGTTGTTGCTGTTCGCTGAGTTCATCGTGTTGCTGATCGAGTTGTTCCAGCCGTTGGGTGATCTGCCGGTCCAGTTGCATGAAGGTCGCGGCCGGTTCGTTGCGCAGCGCTTGCAGCGTATCGGCCGGGAGCAGGGTGCTGAACGCCGTCAACTCCTCGTCCAGACGCTGGTGATCACTGCTCAACTCACGTTGTTGGTTGGCCAAGTGCTGGGATGCTTGCTGGCTCGCCGCTTCAGCGCTACGCAGTTGCTGTTGAAGGCGCGCGGCGTCCTGTTGCAGAGAGAGCAGGGCGGTCTGCCGTTGTTCGTCCTGAGTGATGCTCTGGTTTAGCTGACTGCTTTGCTGCACCAGCCAGGCATCGCGTTTGAGCGCATCTTGCGTGAGCAACTGCGCAGATAACGGATGTGCTTCAAGGCTCGGTGCCAGGCTCTGTTGCTGGGTCGCGAGGTGTTCTTGTTGTTGCAGCAACTCCCTTTGCTGCGCAATCACGCCGCCCACTTCAGCGCGCAGGTCTGTGAGCTTTTCTTTCAGCAGGTCGACGGCTTTTTGGGCGTTGGCCTGTTCGCTTTCATCATGCCGGCCAAGGCTCTGCAGCAGAGCTTCGGGCTGATGATAAGGATGGTCGGGGCTGCCACAGACCGGGCACGGCTGATCGTCCTGCAACTGCTCGCGCAGTTCTTCGACGCTGGCGCTGCGGGCCAGGCGCTGGCGTTCCAGCAGCTCGCGGGTGACGCTCAGGGTCTGTTCGGCAACGACCAATTCGTTCTTGGTTTTTACACCGTCCTGGGTCAGACGTTCTCGTTCTTGCTGAGCGGTCAGCTGGCGCTGCTGGAGTCCGGACGCGCGCTTGTCCAGTTCCTGCTGACTGGCCCACAGGCGCGTCAGCTCTTCAAAGGCCCGCTGCTGCTTGCGGTTATCCTGCAACAGACTACCGAGAATCTGAATCTGCTCGGCCACCGCCTCCGGTTCGGCGCCGGCCTCTTTGTACAGCACTTCAAGGCTCTGGCGCTGAGTGGACAGGTCCTCGGCAGCGCGAGCGGCGCTCTGTTCAAGGGCGGCCAGTTCAGCCTGGCCCTTGTTCAGGCGATTGCCGATCAGCATCAGCTGTTGCAGGCGATCACGGTAGGCGTTCCAGGCATCGCACAAGGGCGCCAGAGGGGTGCTTTGCTCAAGCTCCCCGGCAATCCGCTGCAAACGTTCGGCGACCTGTTTCTGTTGGTCGAGCAAGCCTTGAATCGTGTTTTGGCCCTGAGTGCAGGCCAGTTCCGCCTGCTGCTTGAGGTCGGCACCGAGGCCGGCGTCCTTGACCAGGCGAGCGAGGGTGCTTTGCTCTTCGAAGGCCTGACGCAGCAGCGGAGCGCTGGAGGTGTGTTGGCCTTGGGCTTCGACCAGTGCGGTCTGCGCAGCGCTCAGGCTGTTTTCGAGTTGCGCCTGACGCTCATTCAGTTCGGTTTGCTGTTGGGTGTGCTGCTGAATCTGCGCAGCCAATGGTGTGAGCTGGGCGGTGAGTTCGGTCTTGCGGGCGAACTGGTGCCGTTGCGGGGCCAGTTGCTCCAGGCGAGTCAGCTTCAAACGTTCGCCGGCCAGACCTTCCCAGTGCTGCCGGGCCGATTGCAACTGCTCGGTGGCGCTCTGCTGCTCGGCCTGCAATTGACGCAGGTCCTTGAGCCAGGTGTGTTGCAGCTCCAATTGCTTGAGCTGCGCTTGTTGGGTCTTGAGTTGTTGCTGAGCCTCGCTGAAGCGCTCATCGAGTTCAGCCCGAGCTTCTGGCGACAACGGTGTCACGCCGGTGGCCTGGTCCTGCAGCAGCTTGTGGGTTTCGCGAGCTTCTTTGGTTTTGTCGAAAGCCCGGCGGCCGAGGCGCGTATAGAGCGCGGTGTCGGTGAGTTTTTCCAGCAGTTCGCTACGTTCGTTGTCGTTAGCCTTGAGAAAAGCACTGAATTCACTCTGGGCCAGCAACACCGCGCGGGTGAATTGCTCAAAGTTCAGGCCCAGTACGGATTCGAGATGGATTTTGAATTCAACTTTCTGACTGGCCAGCAGTTGATCCAGATCGATATCGCGCAAACTCTGACGGCTGGCTTGCAGCTTGCCGCCGGCCTTTTCCCGGGCGCGATTAGCCTCCCAGCGAGCGCGGTAACGACGGCCATCGATGCCAACGAAATCGACTTCGGCATAACCTTCACCCGTGCCGCGACGCAGCAACGTGCGGGGATCCCCCGTGCTGATCTCGCCGTCGGCGTCCGGCGCTTTGGCAGACACCTGGGCATTGCTCAGCCGAGGCACAGCACCGAACAGCGCCAGGCATAAGGCGTCGAGCAAGGTGCTTTTGCCGGCGCCGGTCGGCCCGGTGATTGCGAACAGGCCGGCACTGGCCAACGGTTCGGCGGTAAAGTCGATTTCAAAGGGCCCGGCCAGTGAGGCGAGGTTTTTCAGGCGGATCGCGAGGATCTTCATGGTTGTTCGCTCTCCATCTGCACGTCTTGCAACAGCTCGGCGAAGTCCTTGAGGGTTTGCTCGTCGACCTCGCTGCCGTAGTTGTCCTGCCAGGCGCGGCTGAACAGCTCCTGGGGTGTGAGCTGGTCGAGTTCGATCAAGGTCGTGCCGTCATCGACGCCATCGCGGCCGCCGTTGCCGGCGTATTCAGCGGCGATCCGCACCAGGCGCACGGCTTTGCCTTGCAGGGCGGTTTCCACTTGATATCGCAAGTCGGGTTGCGGCTCATCGAGGCGCACCCGAACTTCCAGCCACGGCTGGCGCTGGATATCGGCCAGCAGGTCAATATTCGGCAAGTCGGCCAGTTGCAGCAGGATTTCCGCCAAGGGCGCGGGACCGATGCGTTGCAGATTCACAGCCCGGGGGATCAGTTTGGGTTCGACGCTGACCAGGGTTTCGCCCTCGAGTGTGATGTCGAGAATCTGGTGCTGATAGCCGATCTCGGAGAACGACAACGGAATTGGTGAGCCGCTGTAGCGGATACGCTCTTCACCATTGACCTTCTGCGGCTTGTGCAAGTGACCGAGGGCGACGTAACTGATGCTCGGGCCGAACAGGCTGGCGGGCAGCGCTTCGGCGTTACCGATGATCAGGCTGCGCTCGGAGTCTTCCGACACCGAACCGCCGGCCATGTGCGCGTGGCTGATAGCGATCAGCGCCTGACCTGGTTTGCGCTTGGCATTGGCTGCTTCGATCAGCCATTCGTGAACCTGACCGATACCGCGCAGGTAGTTGTCGCCCAAGTGCGCGCCGGTCACTTCTGCCGGTCGCAAGAACGGCAGCGCCAGGCACCAGGCGACGGTTTTGCCTTTGGCATCCGGCAATGGCAGCAACAAACGCTCGGCGTCGAGTTGACCGTCATCCAGCCACAGCACCCGACCCAGTGCATGCGTGCGCAAACGCCGCATCAACGGTGCGGGCAGTTCAATGCGCGAGCCGGAATCATGGTTGCCGGCGATCATCACGATGGTCAGCTTCGGCTGTTGTTCATGGGCGCTGACGATGAAGTCGTAGAGGCGTTCCTGGGCTTTGACCGGCGGGTTGACCGTGTCGAAGATATCGCCGGCGATCAGCAGCACATCAGGCTGGTCCAGCTTTAGCTGGCGCAGCAGCCATTCGAGAAAGCAGGCGTGTTCGAAATCGCGTTCCTGGCCGTGCAGGTTCTGCCCGAGGTGCCAGTCGGAGGTGTGAAACAGACGCAAGGTGAACTCCGTAGGAAATAAGGTGATGGCCGCGAGGAAAATGATGGCGGCGAAAGGGGAGGGAGTTTACTGACAAAAGACCGGGGATGCTGAAAGCCTTGAAAGATTGCCCGTCGATTGGGTGGTACACCTTCAGTATGGTAGAGGGCAGTCGAATGCTGTTGCGCAACATCAGGGAGTTTTAATGTTTAAGGAGGCGTCATGACCCAACGGTTACTTCAACTTGATCAAGTGTCGTTCAACCTGCCCGACGGGCGCGTGCTGTTCGATCACTTGAACCACACCTTCAGTACCAGGGCCACGGGAATCGTCGGCGCCAATGGCTGTGGCAAGTCCTTGCTTGGCCGGCTCCTGACGGGGGAGCAACTGCCCACAAGCGGCATCGTCCGTCGCGAAGGGTGGGTTTACGCCGTGGCGCAGTTACTGGAACCCGAGCGCTATCCCAGCGTTGCCGCGCTGGCCGGGGTCGACCATATTCTGGCGGCGCTGGATCGCATTGCCCAAGGCAGCGTCGACGATGACGACCATTCGCTGGCGGTCGACCAATGGGATTGCGCCGCACGCCTTGAGGCGGAACTGCAGCAGATCGGCCTGGGTCACTTGAGTGCCGACGCGCGCACCGACGCACTCAGTGGTGGCGAACGGCAGCGGGTGGCGCTGCTAGGTGCGTGGTTATCCAGAGCCGATTGGCTCATTCTGGATGAACCCAGCAACCACCTGGATATTGATCAGCAACACAAACTTGCGCAGCAGATCGATCGCTGGCCCAACGGTCTGGTGTTGATCAGCCACGACAGGGGCCTTCTGGAGCACGTGAACGAAATTGTCGAGCTTTCACCCTTGGGGCTGGCGGCTTATGGCGGCAACTACAGTCAGTATGCAGCGGCACGCGAGCAAGAACAGCAGTCGTTCCAGTCGGCATTGCAAGGGGAGCGGGCGCAGGCCAAGCGCGAGCAACGTGAGATGGCCGTGCAGATGGAGCGTCAGCAACGGCGTAATGCGCGCGGCGACCGTCAGGCCCGTGACGGCAATCAGACCAAGCTGATCACCAACGCCCAGAAAGAGCGCAGTGAAAACAGCCAGGGAAAATTGCGCCTCAATCAACAGGTGGCCCGGGAGCAGCAGCAACAACGGATCGCCGAGGCCCGTGCGCGGTGTGCGCCGGACATTCAACGCATGATGTTGTCTCCGGAAAGCGTAGTGCCCAATGGCAAGCTGATTGTGCAGCTCAACGACGTCGTGCTCCCGTTCGGTTACGCGGCGCCGGTCAATCTGACGCTGACGGGGCCTATGCGCATGGCAATCCTGGGCGCGAACGGCAGCGGCAAGTCGACCCTGTTGCGAGTGATCGCCGGCCAACTGCCGGTGCGCGAAGGCGAACTCATCGGCAGTTGCCATGTCGGCTGGCTGGATCAACACGCCGGATTACAGCACCCCGAACGCACGGCGGTGCAATGGCTCTACGAGAGTAATCCAGAGTTGCCCGAAGCCGAGGCGCGAACCCGGTTGGCGCAGATGGGCATTGATGCGGGACGTGCGACGCTCAAGACCTGTCAGTTGAGCGGCGGCGAACGCCTGAAAATAGCACTGGCTGCGCAGCTATATGCACAGCGGCCGCCGCAATTGCTGTTGCTGGATGAACCAGACAACCATTTGGACTTGCCCAGTAGAATTGCGCTGGAGCAGATGCTCAATCAGTACCAAGGGGCATTGATCGTCGTCTCACACGACAGCGCTTTTTTACAGGCCATTCATCTGGACGCCGAGTTCCATCTCGACAGCTAGGGACCGTTATTTCGGATAAAGCGGCGGCAGGCCACTGTCACCTACCGGGTCCTGAACCCGCTCGGCAATCGGGATCGCCTTGATCGCCCGCCACAAGTCTTCACCTTGCCAATGCTGGCCGGTTTCGCTGTAGAGCGCGCCGTTCAAGCCGTCGAGGGCGTCGGACAACGGCACAAAGCGCGCCGCCATATCGGCCAGGGTTTCCGGTTGTTGCCGGGCCCAGGCGTCGAGGGCCTGGCGGGTGGCGTGGGAGTCGTTGGCCTGACAGGCGCGCTTGAGATCGTCGAGCACGGTGCGCGGGCTCGGGCCAGTCTGCGCCGCGCGCAGGATCGCCGGTTGCCAGCGGGCGCGCCACCAGAGACCGAAGCCCAGCAGGGTGGTGCAGGCCAGGATCAGGGTGCTGAGTTTCCACCGCCAGAGGGCTTCGTTGTCGGCCGCGGAAAAGACTTGAGGCGTGCCGGCCGGGGTGTCGACCATCAGGCTCGGATTGTTCGCCACTGGCAGGGTTCGGGCCGGCAGGCTGCTGTGATCGAGGTGGTCCTCGAAGGTGTTCCACCAGATCACTTCAACCGCAGGCAACTCGATTGCGCCGGTACGCGTTGGCACCAGGGCTTCACGGTCTTCGCGACTGCCGATCAGACCTCGCTCGCTGTTCTGGTTGCCCAGCACCGGTTGATCCGGGTAGCGCCGCAAGCCGTTGACGTCGGTGGCGGGTAGCGGCGGCAATTGCGAACTGTCCAGGCCTTCAGCCTTTACCGTCAGGCTGCGGGTCAACGAATCACCCACCTGCGCATGATCCGGTTCCGGGTTCCAGCTTTCGCTCAGGCTGAGGCTACGGGCCGGCAGCCATGGCACGTCGGCCGGGTAGGTGGCGGGTTTGGCCTTGACCGTCAGCAGAATCTCTGCGGAGCTGACCCGCATCAGTTTGCCGGATTTCGGTGCCTGCGCGGCGGCGTCCTGGGCGGGCTGCGCGTCCACGAGTGCAGCATTGAATATCTGCGGCGGAATGATCAACTCACCGCTGTGTTGCGGGTAGATCGCGTAGCGCATCTCGATCACGCCGTGACGCAGGCCATTGATGTCTTTCTCGTAGGTGCGCGCCTCGCCCAGTTGCTCGATGCGCACATCGGGGATCTGCAAGGGGGGCAGGCTACTGTCGTCGTACAGCGACACCGAATGGTAGATGCGCAAGGTCAGGATCGCCTGGGCTTGTACGTAAACGCTGTTTTGATCGAGGCTGGCGTCGATGAACACCGGGTCCCGTTTGGTCGGGCTGTCCTGGGTTTCGGTCTCGACCACTTGCACGGTGATCGGCTGACTCTGCACGTCACCCAGTTGCAGTGACGGAATCACCACGCTGCCGTTCTGCCGAGGCAGCAGGGTGATGATCCAGCGCGTGGTCGCACGGTTGTCGCCGTTCAGGGTGGTCAGTTGGTTGACCTGGCGGGTGCCGCGCACGTCGAACAGCGGCTCCAGCGGTGTCAGATCAGGCTTGCCGAACTGCGTCACGTCGTTGGATTCCAGGGTCAGTTCAATCGTCTCACCGCTGTTCAGGCGACTGCGATCCACACTGGCGACCAGCCCGGCTGCCTGTGCCTGAACAGTGCAGAGCAACAGGGCGGGCAGCAGTGCGAGCAAGAAAGTGGTGAAGCGGGTCATCGAGTTTTTCCCTGATCCTGATGTTGTTGCTGTTCGTACCAGAATTTGCGTCTGAGCAATTCACCCGGGTCATCCGGGATCTTGCGCAGCCATTGCTCCAGCGCCTGGCGCTGTTCACCGTCGATGCTGTCGCTGGCCGGGCGCATCGGTGGTCGGGTGCTGTCTTCATCCCCCAGCTCGCTGCCCGGGACTTCATTGGTGCCGGGTTTCGACGGCGCTTTGTTCTGTTGGTCGGAGTCCGTCGTGGTTTGTTGGCCTTCGGTTTTCGGTTCGCCCTTATCCGACGGTTGCGTGGCCGCGCCCGGCGGCGGTTCTTGCGTGGAGGGCTCGGTCTCGTTACCAGCGTTTTTGTCAGGCGCAACGGGTGGTGGAGTGTTTTTCTGCTTCAGCAGACTTTCCACCAGCGCCTTGTTGGTCAGGGCCGGGCGCAAATCCGGTTGACGCTCCAGCGCCTGTTCGTAGGCATCCAGCGCGGCTTCCAGCTCACCGCTTTTGGCCAGGGCGTTGCCACGATTGTAGTGGGCGTGGGCGTCGCTGCCTTCGGCGAACCGCTGGGCGGCGCTGCTGTAGTCGCCTGCCTCGTAGAGCGCGACACCTTGCCATTGTCGATCTTCGAAATGCTGCGCAGCCTCGGCCGGGCGCTTCTGCTTCAGCAAGATCAGACCCTGTTGGTCGGGTCGCAACCACAAATCGTTGAAGTCGAAGGCGTAACTCGGTTGTGGCAGCAGCAAGAGCAGTGGCAAGCAGAACAACCAGCCGCGACGGCCGGCGCACGCCGCCAGCAGCAACAACGGCAACAACAGCCAGTAACCCTGATCGGCCCATGTGTCGAGGCGCAGGGTCTGGCCGTCGTTGCGCAACGCGCGTGGACCGTCGAGCAAGCCGAGGGCGCGCAGGTCGGCATCGTCCAGGCGCGCGTGGCGATAGCTTCCGTTCAGGTCGTTGGCAAAGGCTTTCAGGCTTGGTTCGTCCAGATGAGGCACCAGAATCGCGCCCTGGTCGTCCTTCAGAAAGCTGCCGTCCTCCTGGGTGATCGGCGCGCCTTCGGCAGTGCCGATACCGAGCATCAGAAATTGTGTCGACTTGCCGTCCAGCGCCTGCTGAATCCCTTGGCGTTCCAGTTCGGTCAAGGTCGAACCGATCAGCAGGATCCGCCCGTCACCGAGGGCGCCCTGTTCCAGCAGGGCAAGGGCCTTGGTCACCGCCAGATCGGCGCGATGTCCTGCTTGGGGCATCAGCGAAGGCTTGAGGGCATCCAATAGATTGCGGCTGGTCGACAGGTCATCCGACAGTGGCACCAGCGTGTGAGCGCTGCCGGCGTAGACGACGATCGCGGTCTGGGCGTCGCTGCGGTTCTCCAGCAGGTCGAACAGCTTGCGCCGGGCCTGTTCCAGCCGGTTGGGTGGTACGTCGGTGGCGAGCATTTCCGGGGTCAGCTCAAGGACCACGACCAGCGGGTCGGCGGGTTTCTGGCTGGCTTGCTCGACACGTTCCCAGCTCGGCCCGAGCAGCGCCAGAACGGTCAGCACCCAGGCACATCCCAGGATGACCCACGGCAATTTGCTGTCGCGACCGTTGCCACCACTGAGCAATGCCGCATGGAAGGCCGGTGGCAGAATCATCTGCCAGCGCCCGGCGCGTTTCTGCCGATGCCAGAGTTGCCAGAGCAACCAGCCGAGCAATGGCAACAACAGCAACCACCAGGGGCGGAACCAGTAAGGCCAGAGCGCACTCATCGGCGCCTCCGCAGACGCAAGCGTTTAAGCCGCTGGCGCCAGTCGGGCAGTTGCGTTTGCAGAAGATCCTTGGTGAACAGCCGCCGCAACGGGTTGTCAGGCCAGCGCTCGCGAACCACCAGCAGCATGCTCAACAGCAACGCCAGCGCCAAAGGCCAGTGATACAACGCCTGTGCCGGGCGAGCCTGAGTCGGTTGCTGGGTCACCGGTTCCAGTTTGTCGAGGGTGTCCTTGATCGCTTGCAGCTCCTTGTCATCATGGGCGCGAAAATACTGGCCGCCCGTGGCTTCGGCGATCGCCATCAAGGAGGATTCATCGAGGTCGAGGCTCGGGTTGACCCCAAGGAAACCCAAAGTGCCGCTTTGCTCCGGATCGGCGCCGATACCGATCGGGTAGATTTTCACCCCTTCGCTGGCTGCCAGCCGCGCCGCCGTGAGCGGGTCGATTTGGCCACCGTTGTTGGCGCCGTCAGTGACCAGAATCAGTACGCGACTTTGTGCCGGGCGTTGGCGCAGGCGTTTGAGGGCCAGGCCAATGGCATCGCCGATGGCGGTGTTCTTGCCGGCGATGCCGATCCGCGCTTCGTCTAGCCACACGCGCACCGTGTGCCGGTCGAGCGTCAGCGGTGCTTGCAGATACGCCTGGCTGCCGAACAGGATCAGGCCGACGCGATCGCCGTCGCGACTTTCAAGGAAGTCACCGAGCAAGTGCTGAACCAGTGTGAGTCGACTGACCTCTTCGTCCTGCCATTGCATGTCGGGGTAATCCATCGAGCCAGACACGTCGACCGCTACCAGCAGATCGCGACCGCTGGCGGCGATGGGTAGCGGTTCGCCAAGCCATTGCGGGCGTGCCGCCGCGATCAGTAGCAACAGCCACAGCAGAATGAACGGTGCCTGTTGGCGCCAGGCCGGCAGGTTGGCCCGGGCGCGGCGGCGGGCCAGGCCTTCGAGGTCGCCGAGGAAGCTGACTTTGAGCGCCGGTTCGCCGCTGTCAGCGACAGGCAGCACGATGCGCATCAGCCAGGGCAGTGGCAGCAGGGCAAAGATCCACGGCCAGGCGAACTCAAACATGTTTACGAATCCAGGTGTCGACCGCTTGAGTCAGGCCGGCGATGGCCTTGTCGTCGAGTTTGCATTCGGGTTTGTAGGCGCCTTCGACCAGCACCATCCAGCGGGTCAGACCCGCGGCCGGGCAGCGATTGTCGAGGAATGCCAGCCATTTGCGCCCATTGAGGGTATGGCTCTGGCTGTAGGGGTAGTGGTTGCGGCACAGGCGTTTGAGCAAACCGTTGAGTTGCTGCAACCAGGCGCCGGCCGGAGCGCCGTCGTAGGGTTTGGGCATCCGCGCCAGTTCTGCCAGCGCGGCGAGGCGCACCGGGTCCAGCGGTTGTTCGGCGCGCACGATCGGGCGTTTGTTCGCAAAGAAGTGCCTGGCCTTCCACAGACCGAAACCGATGAGCGGCAGTAACAGCAGCAACAACCACCAGCCCGGTGCCGGTGGCCAGAATTCGATCGGTGGGGGGGAGATCAGTGGTTGCAGGTGATCGAGGCTGCTCATCGGCCTTTCCCCGGTTTCTGCGGGTTCAGGTACTCGCGCAATTGTTCAACCATCTCACTCTGGGTACTCAGGGGCATCAGCAATACCCGCAGCTTCTGTGCCAGCAATTCCCAGCGAGCGATGCGTGCTTCGGCCTGGGCGCGATACGTCTGACGCAGCTCGAAATTGAGGGTGTCGAGTTCCAGTTGCGCACCCCGTTCCGCGAAGCGTAAAAGCCCGGCGGCGGGCAGGGCGTGATCCAGTGGGTCGGACACCGGCAGCAGCAATAGATCGCAATGCCGCGACAACAGGCTCAGCTGTTGTTCGGCGCCCTCGGTCAGGGTGCGTTCGTCGCAGATTATGATCACCAGGCTGCCGGGACGCAGTACTTCGCGGGCGCGACGCAGGGCAATGTTGAAGGCGTCCCGGTCCGGCTCGTTTTCCGTGTGCAGCGACTGATTGACCCGCACCAGACGGTTTAGCAATTGCAGCAGGCTCTGTTTGCTGCGTCGTGGCTTGATTTCATAGTGCTCGTTGTTGCCGAACACCAGTCCGCCGACCCGATCGTTATGACCCAATGCAGCCCAGCCGATCAGGCTCGCGGCTTGGGCGGCGAGCACCGATTTGAACATCAGTCCCGAGCCGAAAAACAGCCGGCGACTTTGCTCGACCATGATGAAAATCGGCCGTTCGCGCTCCTCATGGAACAACTTGGTGTGGGGTTCCTGGGTCCGTGCGGTAACCCGCCAGTCGATGCTTCGCACGTCATCGCCGGCCTGATAGACCCGCACCTGGTCGAAGTCCACCCCGCGCCCGCGCAGTTTGGAGTGGTGCAAGCCGATCAGCGGGCTGCGCTGGCTCGGTGTGGAAAACAGTTGCACTTCACGCACGCGATGGCGCATCTCGATCAGCTCGGCGAGGCTGACACGGATGCCCGGCTCGGGCGGCAGGAGGGCGTTCATCGGGGTCAAGCGACGGCTACGACGTCGAGAATCCGCTGGACCACCCGGTCCTGGTCGATGCCCGCGGCTTCGGCTTCAAAGGAAAGAATGATGCGGTGACGCAGCACATCGAACAGTACGGCTTGAATGTCTTCCGGGCTGACGAAGTCACGACCGGCCAGCCAGGCGTGGGCCCGGGCGCAACGGTCGAGGGCAATCGAACCGCGCGGGCTGGCGCCATAGGCGATCCACTCGGCCATCTCCGGGTCGAACTTGGCCGGGGTGCGTGTGGCCATGACCAGTTGCACCAGGTATTCCTCCACGGCGTCGGCCATGTACAAGCCGAGGATTTCCTTGCGCGCGGCAAAAATCGCCTGCTGGCTGACCCGGCGCTCGGGCTTGGTTTCGCCGTTCAGTGCTTCGCCACGGGCCTGTTGCAGGATCCGACGTTCGACGGCGGCGTCCGGGAAGCCGATTTTCACGTGCATCAGGAACCGGTCGAGTTGGGCTTCAGGCAATGGATAGGTGCCTTCCTGCTCGATCGGGTTTTGCGTGGCCATCACCAGGAACAGCGGCGACAGGTCGTACGTGCTGCGCCCGACGCTGACCTGGCGTTCACCCATGGCTTCGAGCAGGGCGGATTGAACCTTGGCCGGGGCGCGGTTGATTTCGTCCGCCAGCACCAGGTTGTGGAAGATCGGGCCTTGCTGGAACACGAAGCTGCCGGTTTCCGGGCGATAGATTTCCGTGCCGGTGATGTCGGCGGGCAGCAGGTCGGGGGTGAACTGGATGCGATGGAACTGTGCTTCGATGCCTTCGGCAAGTTCTTTGATGGCCTTGGTCTTGGCCAGGCCCGGGGCGCCCTCGACCAGCATGTGGCCGTCGGCAAGCAAGGCGATGAGCAAGCGCTCGATGAGTTTTTCCTGGCCGAGAATCTGCGTTGAAAGAAAGGTTCGCAGCGCTAGCAGCGCTTCACGATGTTCCATCGATGACTGTTCCTGGAAAGGGTGACCGAAGACGTTCGAATAACGCCAGGGCTGGGGGCGTTACTTTAATCTATCGCGGGGGGCGGCGACTAACGGCATTTTGTGCAAATGTGCGCAGCCGCGCGAGGATCAAAGGATCGCAGGCTGCGCCAGCTCCTACAGGATCGGTGTCATCCGTAGCAATTGCGCCAAACCCGGTCAATGTAGGAGCTGGCGAAGCCTGCGATCTTTTGGCGGCCTAATCAGGCGAGTTGGCTGATATAGGTGCCAGTCCCCTTGAGAATGTTTTGCAACGTTTCTTCCACTTCGGCCAAATCCGCCGCATCAGTGCTGTGAATGATTTCCAGCGAATCATCACCATTCAGCGCATCGGCGTCAGCGGCAGCGATTTCGATCAGCAGGCGGGTAGGGCTGAGGGTGACTTTCACGCCGTCCAGCGTCGAAGGCTCGCCGTCGAGGGTGATGTCCAGCGCGTCCTCGTCCGGGTAGCGGGTCATCAGGAACATATCGCCCTGATCGCTGTGGCAGCAGAGCATGGCCATGTTGTCTTCTTCGTCGTCGCACGGGTTGACGATCAAGAGGGCGGTGGTCATTTGCATGGGGAATTCCTGGCTCGACGAGCGTTGTGAAGACGAACAAAGGGCGATTCTGCCAGCCCTCGGGAATTTCTGCTCGCCTGAGTGTCAGAGGATGTGTCGTGAACATCCGGGGTGTTGCTGGTCATTTCTGGTACGGATGTGCCGCAAAACCGGGCTTAACCCCCCCGTTTTACCGTGCGGCTGCTAGTGTTGTTCGATGCACAAGGCGCAAGCTGCGTGCCGATGACCGAATATGTCGCAGCGCTGCAAGCACGGGCCTTGCCGCACTGGTTAAGCTGCGCAACGGATGAGCACCTGTAAAGACATTGCGCTGCACCTTGCCCAGTCGTTTTTGCAGATGCCCATTCATGGAAGGTGAATGTGACCCGAGTGTCTCGTCCAGCTTCACCCACCTGTCATCCTGTTTCCTCTGCCCGAGAATCAGGAACAGGGTGACGGATTGCCCCGAAAGGGGTTTGCACGCGACGCTTCCATCAATAACAAGCCCAAGCGGAGTACCACAGATGGCGTTCTTCACCGCAGCCAGCAAAGCCGACTTCCAGCACCAACTGCAAGCGGCACTGGCCCAGCACATCAGTGAACAGGCACTGCCACAAGTGGCGCTGTTCGCGGAACAATTTTTCGGCATCATTTCTCTGGACGAGCTGACCCAGCGTCGGTTGTCCGACCTCGCCGGCTGCACCCTTTCTGCGTGGCGCCTGCTTGAGCGCTT
Source organism: Pseudomonas rossensis (assembly GCF_039888995.1). Taxonomy (NCBI): domain Bacteria; kingdom Pseudomonadati; phylum Pseudomonadota; class Gammaproteobacteria; order Pseudomonadales; family Pseudomonadaceae; genus Pseudomonas; species Pseudomonas rossensis. The sequence goes on from NZ_JBBWCB010000091.1 coordinate 17,698, forward strand.
CGATCACGCGCAACCGCAAGTGCGCGTCTACAACCCCGATTACGAACGCCACGGCTGGCAGTCGACCCACACCGCGGTCGAAGTGCTGCACCACGACCTGCCATTTCTGGTGGACTCGGTACGCACCGAGCTGAACCGTCGCGGCTACAGCATCCACACCCTGCAAACCACTGTGCTGAGCGTGCGTCGCGGCAGCAAGGGCGAGCTGCTGGAAATCCTGCCGAAAGGCACCCAGGGCGACGACGTGCTGCAAGAGTCGTTGATGTACCTGGAAATCGACCGTTGCGCCAACTCGGCCGAACTGAATGTGCTGAGCAAGGAATTGGAACAGGTTCTCGGTGAAGTCCGCGTCGCGGTCGCCGATTTTGAGCCGATGAAAGCCAAGGTCCAGGAAATCCTCACCGGCCTGGACAACAGCCAGTTCGCTGTCGACCCTGAAGAAAAAGCCGAAATCAAAAGCTTCCTGGAATGGCTGGTGGGCAACCACTTCACCTTCCTGGGCTATGAAGAATTCGTGGTTCGCGATGAAACCGATGGCGGCCACATCGTCTACGACCAGGACTCCTTCCTCGGCCTGACCAAATTGCTGCGCACCGGCCTGACCTACGATGACCTGCGCATCGAAGACTATGCCGTGAACTACCTGCGCGAACCGACCCTGCTGTCGTTCGCCAAGGCTGCGCACCCAAGCCGTGTACACCGTCCGGCTTACCCGGACTACGTGTCGATCCGTGAAATCGACGCCGACGGCAACGTCATCAAGGAATGCCGTTTCATGGGCCTGTACACCTCCTCGGTGTATGGCGAGAGCGTGCGGGTCATCCCATATATCCGCCGCAAGGTCGAAGAGATCGAACGCCGTTCCGGCTTCCAGGCCAAGGCTCACTTGGGCAAGGAACTGGCTCAGGTGGTTGAAGTGCTGCCGCGCGACGACCTGTTCCAGACCCCGGTCGACGAACTGTTTGCCACCGTGATGTCGATCGTGCAGATCCAGGAACGCAACAAGATTCGCGTGTTCCTGCGTAAAGACCCGTACGGCCGCTTCTGCTACTGCCTGGCCTACGTGCCGCGTGACATCTACTCCACCGAAGTGCGCCAGAAGATCCAGCAAGTGCTGATGGATCGCCTGAAAGCCTCGGACTGCGAGTTCTGGACCTTCTTCTCCGAGTCCGTGCTGGCCCGCGTGCAACTGATTCTGCGTGTCGATCCGAAAAACCGTCTGGACATCGACCCGCAGCAGCTGGAAAACGAAGTGATCCAGGCTTGCCGCAGCTGGCAGGACGACTACTCGGCCCTGACCGTCGAAACCTTCGGCGAAGCCCACGGCACCAACGTGTTGGCCGACTTCCCGAAAGGCTTCCCGGCCGGTTACCGCGAGCGTTTCGCCGCGCATTCGGCTGTGGTCGACATGCAGCACCTGCTGAGCCTGAAAGAATCCAATCCGCTGGTGATGAGCTTCTATCAGCCACTGGGTCAGGTCTCCGGTCAGCGCGAGCTGCACTGCAAGCTGTATCACGCCGATACCCCGCTGGCGTTGTCCGACGTGTTGCCGATCCTGGAAAACCTTGGCCTGCGCGTGCTGGGTGAGTTCCCGTATCGCCTGCGTCACAACAACGGCCGCGAGTTCTGGATTCACGATTTCGCGTTCACCGCTGCTGAAGGCCTGGAACTCGACATCCAGCAACTCAACGACACCTTGCAGGACGCTTTCGTCCACATCGTGCGCGGCGATGCCGAGAACGATGCGTTCAACCGACTGGTGCTGACCGCCGGCCTGCCATGGCGCGATGTCGCGCTGCTGCGTGCCTACGCCCGTTACATGAAGCAGATTCGCCTGGGCTTCGACCTGGGTTACATCGCCAGCACCCTGAACAACCACACCGACATCGCTCGCGAGTTGACCCGGTTGTTCAAAACCCGTTTCTACCTGGCCCGCAAGCTCGGTACTGACGATCTGGAGGACAAGCAGCAACGCCTGGAACACGCGATTCTGAGCGCACTGGACGACGTCCAGGTGTTGAACGAAGACCGTATCCTGCGTCGCTACCTGGACCTGATCAAGGCCACCCTGCGGACCAACTTCTACCAGACCGACGCGCACGGTCAGAACAAGTCCTACTTCAGCTTCAAGTTCAACCCGCACCAGATTCCAGAGCTGCCGAAGCCAGTACCGAAGTTCGAAATCTTCGTTTACTCGCCACGCGTCGAAGGCGTGCACCTGCGCTTCGGCAACGTTGCTCGCGGTGGTTTGCGCTGGTCCGACCGTGAAGAAGACTTCCGCACCGAAGTCCTGGGCCTGGTAAAAGCCCAGCAAGTGAAAAACTCGGTCATCGTGCCGGTGGGCGCCAAGGGCGGCTTCCTGCCGCGTCGCTTGCCGCTGGGCGGCAGCCGTGACGAGATCGCGGCCGAGGGCATCGCCTGCTACCGCATCTTCATCTCGGGCCTGTTGGACATCACCGACAACCTGAAAGACGGCGCGCTGGTACCGCCGGCCAACGTCGTGCGTCATGACGACGATGACCCGTACCTGGTGGTGGCAGCGGACAAGGGCACTGCAACCTTCTCCGACATCGCCAACGGTATCGCCATCGACTACGGCTTCTGGCTCGGCGATGCGTTCGCATCGGGCGGCTCGGCCGGTTACGACCACAAGAAAATGGGCATCACCGCCAAGGGCGCGTGGGTTGGCGTTCAACGTCACTTCCGCGAACGCGGCATCAATGTTCAGGAAGACAACATCACGGTGGTCGGCGTCGGCGACATGGCCGGTGACGTGTTCGGTAACGGCTTGTTGATGTCCGACAAGCTGCAACTGGTCGCAGCGTTCAACCACCTGCACATCTTCATCGACCCGAACCCGGAGCCGGCCAACAGCTTCGCCGAGCGTCAGCGACTGTTCGACCTGCCGCGTTCGGCCTGGTCGGATTACGACACCAGCATCATGTCCGAAGGCGGCGGGATCTTCTCCCGTAGCGCGAAAAGCATCGCGATTTCCCCGCAGATGAAAGAGCGCTTCGACATTCAGGCTGACAAGCTGACCCCGACCGAACTGCTGAACGCCTTGCTCAAGGCACCGGTGGATCTGTTGTGGAACGGCGGTATCGGTACTTACGTCAAAGCCAGCAGCGAAAGCCACGCCGATGTCGGCGACAAGGCCAACGATGCACTGCGCGTGAACGGCAACGAACTGCGCTGCAAAGTCGTGGGCGAGGGCGGTAACCTCGGTATGACCCAGCTGGGTCGTGTCGAATTCGGCCTCAATGGCGGCGGTTCCAACACCGACTTCATCGACAACGCCGGTGGTGTTGACTGCTCCGACCATGAAGTAAACATCAAGATCCTGCTGAACGAAGTGGTTCACGCCGGTGACATGACCGACAAGCAACGGAATCAGTTGCTGGCGAGCATGACTGACGAAGTCGGCAACCTGGTGCTCGGCAATAACTACAAGCAGACTCAGGCCCTGTCCCTGGCGGCCCGTCGTGCCTTGCCGCGGATTGCCGAATACAAGCGTCTGATGAACGATCTCGAAGGCCGCGGCAAGCTGGATCGCGCCATCGAGTTCCTGCCGGCTGAAGAGTCGATCAACGAGCGCGTCGCGGCGGGCCATGGCCTGACCCGTGCAGAGCTGTCCGTGCTGATCTCTTACAGCAAGATCGACCTCAAGGAAGCGCTGCTCAATTCTCAGGTGCCGGACGACGACTACCTGACGCGCGACATGGAAACCGCTTTCCCGCCGACCCTGGTGAGCAAGTTCTCCGACGCCATGCGCCGTCACCGTCTGAAGCGTGAGATCGTCAGCACCCAGATCGCCAACGATCTGGTCAACCACATGGGCATCACCTTCGTTCAACGACTCAAAGAGTCGACCGGCATGAGCCCGGCGAATGTTGCGGGGGCATATGTAATAGTTCGGGATATCTTCCACCTTCCGCACTGGTTCCGGCAGATAGAAGCCCTGGACTACCAGGTTTCCGCTGACGTGCAACTGGAGCTGATGGACGAGCTGATGCGTCTGGGCCGTCGCGCTACGCGCTGGTTCCTGCGCAGCCGTCGTAACGAGCAGAATGCTGCCCGTGACGTCGCGCACTTCGGTCCACACCTGGCAGCGTTGGGCCTCAAGCTCGACGAACTGCTGGAAGGCCCGACCCGCGAAGGCTGGCAGACCCGTTATCAGGCGTACGTCGCAGCTGGCGTTCCTGAGTTGCTGGCGCGCATGGTTGCAGGCACCACTCACCTGTACACCTTGCTGCCGATCATCGAAGCGTCCGACGTGACCGGTCAGAACGCAGCCGACGTGGCGAAGGCTTACTTCGCCGTGGGCAGCGCGCTGGACATCACCTGGTACCTGCAACAGATCAGCGCTCTGCCGGTTGAGAACAACTGGCAGGCCCTGGCCCGTGAAGCGTTCCGCGATGACGTCGACTGGCAACAACGTGCGATCACCATCTCCGTCCTGCAACAGGGCGACGGCACCCAGGACGTGGAAACCCGTCTGGAGCTGTGGATGGAAGAGCACGAAGGCATGATCGAACGCTGGCGCGCCATGCTGGTAGAAATCCGTGCCGCCAGCGGCACTGATTACGCCATGTATGCGGTGGCCAACCGTGAGTTGCTGGATCTGGCGTTGAGCGGTCAAGCGGTAGTGCCAGTCACTGCCACTAGCACTGCCAGCGCTGAGTTGGAGCCGGCTGCCTGATCAGGCGCTGAATGAAGAAGCCCCGTCTCGAAAGAGGCGGGGCTTTTTTTTGGTGCGCCAGGCATGGCGCGTTGCGCGCAAGCGCAACCAGCTTGGCTGTGGTGGCTACGCTGGTGACTTGGAGGTGAAAGTCCTCTACACACCCGGCAAGGGGAAGTGTTAGCCAGAGGCAAGGGTGTCGCGGGCGACTGCGAATCTGAAGGAAGCCCGAGGCAAAATGCTGGCC
>NZ_JBBWCB010000092.1:0-22539 GCF_039888995.1 Pseudomonas rossensis
TCGTAGGCCATCGGCACCGCCAGAAACACCGCAGTCAAACCGGCAGCGGCCGCGAACAGGTGCACGAAAAACCCCGCGACCACACCGAGCAACGAGGTCACACCGGCCTTGCGCCCCTGGCAGATCGAACGAGAGATCAGGTAGATCATGTTCGGCCCCGGCGTCAGCACCATCAGCAATGCGGCAGCGGCGAAAATCAGCAAGTCTTGAAGCGGGATCATGGGCAGTCCTTTGTCCGGGAATAATCAGGCAGTTTCGGTGAGCGAGGCTCGATAAAACGGCAGGATCAGGTCCCGTGTCAATGGCGCCAGCGTGACATTGCCGTCTGTGGCCGGGTCGATCCAGCACACTTCTTCAATCTCCGCCGCAGGCGATACGTCTGAATCGATGCTCAGCTGAAAGAGTTCAGCCTGGACGGTAAAACCCGGCTCATTGGCGGCCGGTGCCGAGAATTGCCCGAGATAAGTGGCGTGTGCCGGATCGATGACCAGGCCCAATTCTTCTTCCAGTTCACGGGCCAGCGCGTGGACCGGTTGCTCATGGGCTTCGATCTTGCCCCCCGGCTGCATGAACGCTTCGGTGCCGCGCTTGCGGACCAACAGCGTGCGACCGTCCGGGCCGATCAACAGTGCGGCGGCGATATGGATGAGGCGGGGCGAAGCAGCGGATGACAGCGTCATGGATCAGGATCGTCCTTGGGAAAAGGCGCAAGGATCACATGGCCGCTGCTGCCTCGTCACGCCGAAAACATCTTCAAAGCACCACTGGCCCCTGTGGGAGCGAGCTTGCTCGCGATAGCGGTGTGTCAGTCAATATAGATGTTGAATGTTGAACCGCTATCGCGAGCAAGCTCGCTCCCACAAGGGACCAGTGCAGCGACTGAAAACTCTAACCCGCCTCGAGAATCGCGCCGTTCACTTCTTCCGGCACCTTCACGAAAATGCTGTATTTCGCGCCTTCCATGGCTTCGAAGGCGATCAACTTCTCCACCAGCGGCCCGTTCAACACCTTGCCGGCATTGAGCAGCAGCATGCCGTTGTCGGCATTGAGGTTGCGCGCCAGGATCATGCCCGCCGTCACTTCCCGTGTGCTCAGCACCTTGACCGACGGATCGGCCAACGAGACATCGCTCAGGTACGCGGCACAGACCTGGATGAAATCCTCCACCATCTCGGGGTCGTAGAGTCGTCCGGCATAGCTGCGGATGTAGACCAGCGCTTCATCGCTGTTCATCTGCCGCTCGAGGATCAGCCCGCGCTGCAACTCGATGAAATCCACCGCCAGCTTCAATAGCCGCGAACCGAACGGAATCGCCTCGCCCTTCAGCCGGTCGGGGAAGCCGCTGCCGTCCCAGCGCTCCTGATGGTGAAGAATCAGACGGGCGGCGTCCTTCATCGGATCGAGCGTCATCAACAGCGATTCGCTCTGCTTGGGATAACCGCGATAGCGCTCCTGATCGCTGTGATGCAGCAGGTCCGCGGGCGCGGTGATCATGCTGTCGGTCCAGCTCAGCTTGCCGATGTTGTAGAGCGCCGCGGCCATGGCCAAGTCGCGGCTCGTGCCCTCATCCAGTTCGTGGAGTCTGCAATACACCCGCACCAGTTCGATGATCTGGCGGTTGGTCTGTTTGGCCGGTGGCAGGCGCAAGTTGGCCAGCAGCGAGAACACCTCGGTGCCGGTGACATAGCTGTGCTTGAGTTCTTCGTAGGCCAGGTCGAGCATGTCGGCGGTCTGCTGGAGTTCGGCAGTGCGGGCGGCGACGTGTTTTTCCAGGGTGATGTTGAGCGACTTCAACTGGTCGTTCTGCAGCCGGGTCAACTGCTCCAGGCGCTGGCGTTCGCGCTCGGAATGTTGATGAGCCAGGGCCTGGCGCAAGGTCAGGAGCATTTCCTCGTCGTTCCAGGGTTTGCTGATGTAGCGGTGAATCTTCCCTTCGTTGATCGCTTTGATGATCGTTGGCATGTCCGCGTAGCCGGTGAGCAGAATCCGGGTTGTCGTCGGGTAAAGCTGATGGATGCGGGCCAGCAACGTGGCGCCGTCCATATTGGGCATGCGTGCGTCGGTCATCACCAGGTCAATGGAGTGTTGCTCCATGATCTCCAGCGCCTGGGCACCGCTGGTGGCCAGCAGCAACTCGTAGGGCTGGCCGCGTAACAGTCGACGCAGGCTGTTGAGGATTGACTCCTCGTCATCGACCAGCAGCACCTTGGGTTTATCGTACAAAATCGTGGGGAGTTGCTCTTCCATGGCGTCACCTCAAGTGAAACGGGCACATCGTTGTGGCAGGTCCCGAGGCAAACATCCCCTATTGCCGGAGCCTGAGCTACAGGCTAGATGATTTTTCAGCCCGCCAACGGAAATGATTCAGCTCATTGAGTTGCGCGAAGTGCTGGACAGGCGACTATGCTCAGCTGACTCGGATCCATAATCTGTACGTTCGGCCAGGTGATCAGGGAAAGGAAGCCCCTCTATGAGTACACCGCATCAAACTGCTGCCGGTACTGGCGTATGTCGATAAATACGCTGCTGGCGCGGACCAACCGACGGATTCTTATCGTCGACGACACAGTCTCGATTCATGCGGACTTCGCCAAGATCCTCAGTCCGCCATCGATCGATGACGACAGCCTGATCAGCGCCGAGAATGCCCTGTTCGGCACTCCTGCGGCGCTGTCACTGCAAAGCTTCGTGCTCGACTCGGCGTTCCAGGGCCTCGAAGCCCTGGACAAGGTCGAGACGGCGCTGGCCAACGACATGCCCTATGCGATGGCCTTCATCGACATGCGCATGCCGCCAGGCTGGGACGGGCTGGAAACCATCGAACGGCTGTGGCAGGTCGATCCCAAACTGCAAGTGGCGCTCTGCACCGCTTATTCCGACTATTCCTGGGAAGACATCGACGAACGCCTGGAACTGGGCGATCGCCTGCTGATTCTCAAAAAGCCCTTCGATGCCATCGAAATCCGCCAGATGGCCAGCGCACTGACCGCCAAGTGGCAAATGACCGAAGACGCGGCACTGAAAATGTCGTTGCTGGAACAAGCGGTCGAGGAGCGCACCCGGGAGCTGTCCGATGCCAACATCATTGTGCAGAACAGCCCGACCATTCTGTATCGGCTACGGGGCGAGCCGTCGTTTCCGCTGATGTACATCTCGCACAACATCACCAAGTACGGTCACATCGCAGCGAACCTCGTGGCCTCGGCCAACTGGGCCCAGGAACTGATCCATCCCGATGATCAAACGAAGGTCGACACCGCCATGGCCCGGGTGCTGGACCGTCATGCGGCGGGCGCTTCCATCGAATTCCGGATGCGCACTGGCGAAGGAGCCTGGCGCTGGGTCGAAAACCGCTACATCCCGGTGCGCGACGATGAAGGCCGTTTGCTGGAAGTCGAAGGCATCATCATCGACATCACTGAACGCAAACTGGCCGAAGAGAAAATCGCCCTGCTGGCCCGCACCGACGGGCTGACCGGGCTGGCCAACCGTGCGACGCTGATCGAGCGGTTGCACCAGGCATTCGCCTCTGCGCGTCGGGGGGCAGCACCGTTCGCCATGTTTTACCTGGACCTGGATCACTTCAAACGCATCAACGACACCCTCGGCCATCCAGTGGGCGACCTGTTGCTGCAAGAGGTTTCCCGCCGGATCAAGGCCTGTGTGCGCGAAAACGATGTGGTTGCCCGCCTCGGCGGTGACGAGTTCGCGATCTTGCAGCTGGACGTCGGCGACCCGACCCAATCCGCGGCCCTGGCCGCCAAGGTCCGCGATACGCTGGTATTGCCCTACTCCCTGGACGGCAATGATGTACGGGTCTCGGTCAGTATCGGCATCAGCAGTTACAGCCCGGCCATCACCAGCGCCGACGGCCTGCTGACCCAGGCCGACATGGCGCTGTATCGCTCCAAGGAAAAGGGCCGCAACCAGTACCACTTCCACTCCGAGGAGATCAATCAGGAGGTGGTCGAACGCATGACTATCGCCAGCGACTTGAGAGCGGCCATCGAGCACGATGAACTCGAACTGCATTACTGGCCGGAAGTGGACCTGAGCAGCGGCAAAATCCTCGGCATGGAAGCTCAGGTCAGCTGGAACCACCCTGAGCGCGGTTTACTGGAAGCGCCGGCGTTCCTGCCCGCCGCGGAAAAGACCGGCACCATCGTCGCGCTCGGTCACTGGGTGCTGGATCGCGCCTGCCAGCAAATGCGTCAATGGCGCGATGAAGGCATGGCGCCGCCGGTGATTGCGATCAAGCTGTCCCTGGCCCAACTCAAGAGTGGCCCCGAACTGATCTACGACGTGCTGCGCACCACCGCACGCTGGGAACTCTGCCCCTGGGACCTGCGCTTCGACGTCACGGAAGCGACGCTGGCCCAGACCAAATGGACCCACAACGATGTGCTGCCGCGCCTGCGTGAGCTGGGGGTGAAGATCGCCATCGACGACTTCGGCACCGAGTATTCCTCGTTCGACTACCTCAAGACCTACCAGGTCAATCACCTGAAACTCGCTCAGGCCTTCATCGACACCGCCGCCCGCGATCCGGTCAGCGCGAACACCCTGCGCGCCATCATCAACTTCGCCCGTGAAGTCGGGATCGGCATCATTGCCGAGGGCGTTGAAACCCAGGAGCAGCGCAGCTCGCTGATGGCCACCGGTTCACCGATGAACGCTCAGGGTTACTTCTTCAGCAAAGCGGTCAGCAGCCAGCAGGCCGCCGAGCTGCTGAAGGCCGGCAGCATCGTGCCCCCGAACCACGACATCGGGCAGATTCTGGACAACCCGCCACGCTCCACGGAGGACAAAGGATGAAAACGCCTTTCGTGCGGACTAACCGGCGCATCTTGATCATCGACGACACGCCCTCGATTCATGAGGATTTTCGCAAGATCCTCGGCCCTGAATTTGAATGTGAACAGACCCTGGCCGGCGCTGAAGAAGCCCTGTTCGGCACCGTGCAGCTTGACCGGCTGACATTCCAGCTCGACTCGGCCTATCAGGGTCAGGAAGCCCTCGAACTGGTCACGCGCGCACTGGCCGAAGGTCGCCCCTATGCCATGGCGTTCACCGACATGCGCATGCCACCGGGCTGGGACGGCCTGGCAACCATCGAACAACTGTGGAAGGCCGACCCTCACCTGCAAATCGCATTGTGCACGGCCTATTCCGATTACACCTGGGAAGACATGGCCGAACGGCTGGAGTTCGGCGACCAGTTGCTGGTGCTGAAAAAACCCTTCGACAGCCTGGAAATCCGCCAGATGGCCAGTGCCCTGACCTGGAAATGGCAGATGGCGCAGGACGCGGCGATGAAGGTCCTGAGCCTGGAGCAAACCATCGAGGCGCGGGTCCACGAATTGCTCAAGGTGTCGCACCTGTTGCAGTACGACGTACTGACCGAGCTGCCCAACAGCACGTTGCTCGGTGACCGGCTGAACCAGTCCCTGGCCCTGTCCCGTCGCCATGACAAACAACTGGCCGTGATGTTTCTGGGCCTCGATCGCTTCAAGCGCATCAACAACGCCCTGGGTCATCCGGCCGGTGACGAAATGCTCAAGCAAGTCGGCCGCAATCTGGTGGCGACGGTACGCGAGTCCGACTCGGTGTTTCGCTACGGTTCCGATGAATTCGTGGTGATCCTAGCCGATGTCCGCCACCCCCAGCAAACCAAGGGCATCGCTGAAAAACTCTTGAACGCCATCCGCGCACCCCAGCACATTGCCGGCCACGACCTGAGCGTGACCGCCAGCCTGGGCATCAGCATTTACCCGGACGACGGTTTCGATGCCATCTCGTTGATCAAGAAAGCCGAAACCGCGATGCGCAACGTCAAGGAAAGCGGCCCGAACGATTTCAGCTTTTTTATCGACGACATGAACCAACGCGCCCGGGATCAGCAAAGCATCGAGAGCGGCATTCGCCTGGCGCTGGAACGCAACGAATTTGTCCTGCATTACCAACCCAAACTGGACCTGGGCAGCGGCCAAGTGGTCGGTGCCGAGGCGCTGATCCGCTGGCAAAAACCGGGGCACGGTCTGGTCTACCCGTCCAAATTTATCGGTGTAGCCGAAGACAGCGGTTTGATCGTGCCGTTAAGCAAATGGGTGCTCGCCGAGGCTTGCCGACAAACCTGCGCCTGGCAGGCCGCAGGGCTGCCGAAAATCTGTATGTCGGTGAATATCTCGGCCATCGACTTCCGTCAGCGGGACTTTGTCGACGGCATCGAACAGACACTCAAACAAACAGGTCTGGAACCGGCCTTGCTGGAGCTTGAAATCACCGAAGGCATATTGATGCAGAACGTCGAAACCACGGTGACCGCGCTGACCCGGCTCAAGGCCATGGGCGTGCGACTGGCCATCGATGACTTCGGTACCGGTTATTCCAGCCTGAGTTACTTGCAGCGTTTTCCCATCGATGTGCTGAAAATCGATCAGTCATTCATTCGCGGCTTAAGCAGCGACAGCAACGACGCTGCCCTCGTCAGCGCCATCATCAGCCTGGGCCGGAGCCTCAAGCTGACCATCATTGCCGAAGGGGTGGAAACCCTCGAACAACTGGATTTCCTCAAGGCCCATCAATGCGAGGAAGGCCAGGGTTTCTACTTCAGCAAAGCCGTGGAGCCGGACGCCTTCGTCCGGTATCTGGGGTCGGTGAAGCCCTCTTCATCCGCAGCCACGTGAACGATGCGCAACGACACACAGGCCCCAAGCCAAGGAATCATCAGATGTCGCCTTCCTTTCACCGTCTGCTATTGGTGCCGTTGTTCGGGCTCTGCCTGAGCGCCGGTGCCGCGCCGCTGGATGAACCGCTCAAACCGCTGTCGGCGGTGCCCCAGCAGAATCCGTTGCGGGTCGAACTCGGTCGCCAGTTGTTCAACGAGACACGCTTGTCGGTCAACAACTCACTGTCCTGCGCCAGTTGCCATCGACTGGAAAGCGGCGGTGCCGACAACAAGGCATTTTCCATCGGGTTCAACGGCGTTCCAGTGACGGTCAACACGCCCAGCGTGTTCAACTCCAGCCTGAATTTCCGGCAGTTCTGGAACGGCCGCGCCGACACGCTGGAAACCCAAATCCACGAAGTAGTGCAAAGCCCCAGCGAAATGGGCAGCAACTGGGTACACGTGGTGGAAGTGCTGTCCGCTGACCCGGCTTATAAGACCTCGTTCAGTAACGCCTACCCCGACGGCGTGACCATGAACAATGCGCAAAATGCCCTGGCCACCTACGAACGCACGCTGATCAGTGCCAACTCGCGTTTCGACCAATACCTGATGGGCGATACCGACATTCTCAGCAGAGAGGAAAAGTACGGTTACCAACGTTTTAAAGACTACGGCTGTATCGCCTGCCACCAAGGGGTGAACATCGGCGGCAACATGTTCCAGAAATTCGGGGTCATGGGCGACTACTTCAAGATTCGGGGCAACCCCACCGAAGCCGACCTGGGACGCTATCTGGTCACCAAAGACGAAGAGGACCGCAACGTGTTCAAGGTCCCGAGCCTGCGCAACGTCGCCGTGACAGCACCGTACTTTCACGACGGCTCGGCCAAGACTCTCGAAGACGCGGTGGACGTGATGTTCAAGTTCCAGCTCGGGCGTGTTCCTTCCACCGAGGACAAAACCCTGATCATTAAATTCCTCAATACCCTGACCGGTGAATGGGGAGGCAAGCCCTTATGAAAACATCTAACCGCCGCAACCTGGCGTTGCTCAGCGTCGTGGCAGTGATGCTGGCTTCGTTGCTGCTGTTCCTGTACCTGAAATCCAACTCGAACCAGACGACAACCTACGCCGAATCCCGGGACTTGATCGGCCGGATCAAACAACTGAATGCGCAATGGGAAACCGAGATCCTCAAGGCCAGGGTCGCCATCAGTCACAACTACGATCCGTTGGTCGCACCGCTGACCGAGATGACGAACCTGTGGGAGCGGTTCGAAACGATGGAGTCGACCCACGGCCGCACCGAATCGCCTAGCTGGCGCACCAGCCATGATGCGTACCTGACCGCCATCCAGGAAAAGACCCGGCTGGTGGAGCAGTTCAAGTCGCACAACGCCGTGCTGCGCAACTCGCTGGCGTTCCTGCCCACCGCCGAGGACGACATTCATGAACAGCTGGCCCGGTTGGTGGATGAGGACCAACTGCAACTTCATAACATTGCCACCGACACTTATGACTTGCTGCTCAGCAGCCTGGAGTTCGCTCAGGTCACCTCCGACGACAAGGCCGCCGACATCCTGCTCGGGCTGAACAAACTGGGGGTGAACAAGCTGCGACTGCCGGAGCCGTTCCACAGCCCGATCGATATTCTGAGCAACCACATCGCGCTGATCCTGCGCGAACAACCCGTGGTCAATCGGTTGCTGGAAAACATCGAAGACGTTCCCGTGGCCGAACGCCTGGACGATATTACCAACCTGCTCAACACCGATCAGCAGCGGACCGATGTGATCGACCAGCGCTATCACTTCTACATGCTGTTGTTTTCGGTGCTGTTGGTGTTGCTGCTGATGTACCTGGCGATTCACCTGATGCGCAGTTTCACGGTGATCAATCGCGTCAACAAAGCCCTGCAAACCGCCAACGACGACCTGGAACTGCGGGTTGAAGAGCGCACCCGCGAACTCAAGGATACCCAGAGCGAACTGCTCGCCACCGCGCGCCAGGCCGGCATGGCCGAGATCGCCACCAATGTGCTGCACAACGTCGGCAACGTGCTCAACAGCGTGAACATTTCGGCCGACCTGGTGACCCGAAAACTGCGCGCCAGCAAAGCGCAGGGCCTGGGCAAGGCCATGCAATTGATCAACGAACATTCAGACGACCTTGGCACTTTTCTGACCGAGGACGCAAAAGGCAAGTTGCTACCGGGTTACCTGAATCAACTGGTGGACGCGATAGCCCTGGAACAACAAGGTATGGCCGACGAACTGGCCCAGCTGACCAAAAGCGTGGACCACATCAAGGACATCGTCGCCACCCAGCAATCCTACGCGGGCGCCAACAGCCTGATGGAACCGCTGCACATCAGCGAATTGCTGGAAGACGCCCTGCGCATGAACTCTGGCGCCCTGACCCGACACCACGTCACGGTGGTCAAGGAGTACAGCGATGTGCCGCAAGTCATGGGTGACAAGCACCGGTTGCTGCTGATCCTGATCAACCTGATCAGCAACGCCAAATACGCCATGTCCGACCTCAGCAACCGCCCGCGGCAAATGACCCTGGGGGTCAAAATCGTCGAAGACAAGACCCTGCAAGTCAGCGTCAAGGACGACGGCGAAGGCATCGCCGAGGAAAACATGACGCGCATCTTTGCCCACGGGTTTACTACCCGCAAGGAAGGCCATGGCTTCGGCCTGCACAGCTGCGCCCTGGCCGCCATTGAGATGAATGGCCACCTCACCGCCCATAGTGACGGGCCAGGCAAAGGGGCGATGTTCACGTTGCAGATCCCGCTGAAAACCGTAGCGGAGGAAGCATGAGCGAGCTTTCGAACCGACGCATTCTGCTGATCGATGACACCCCGTCCATTCACGTGGATTTCCGCAAGATTCTCACACCCATGCCGGAGCAGACCGTCGAACTGGACGAGATGGAGGCTGCGCTGTTTGGCAGCGAAGTTAAACCAACCAGTGCACTGTTCGAGCTGGACTCGGCCTATGGCGGCCAGGAAGGCCTGGGCAAACTGAACGAAGCCTTGCAGCAAAACCGCCCCTACGCCCTGGCCTTCGTCGACATGCGCATGCCCGAGGGCTGGGACGGTGCGCAGACCATCGAACATTTGTGGCAGGCCGACCCGCGCCTGCAAGTGGTGGTGTGCACCGCCTATTCCGACTATTCCTGGGATGAACTGCTCGATCGATTGAAGGCCCATGACCGGCTGCTGATTCTGAAAAAGCCGTTCGACAACATTGAAGTCCAGCAGATGGCCAACACCCTGCTGACTAAATGGGACATGACCGAACGGGCCAGCGTGCAGATGGACCATTTAGGGCAAATGGTCGAACGCCGAACCCGGCAGTTCACAGAGGCCAGCGTTGAGTTGCAGCGGGAAATCGACGAGCGCAAACAGCTTGAAACCCAATTGGTGCAATCGGAAAAACTCGCTTCATTGGGCCAATTGGCGGCCGGCGTCGCTCATGAAATCAACAACCCCATCGGCTTCATCTCTTCCAACCTCGGCACCCTGGATGGCTACTTCAAACAGCTGCAGGAAATGCTCGACGCCTATCGGGATGCGGAAGAGGCGATCGGCTCCAGCGAGCTCGTCGAGCGTTTGAACCAACTGCGCGAACGGGTCGAGCTGGAGTTCCTGCGCGAGGACATTCCGCTGCTGATCAAGGAATCCAAGGACGGCATCAACCGGGTCGGGCAGATCGTCAAGGACCTGAAGGACTTCTCCCGGGTGGACTCCAATCAGGAATGGCAGTGGGCCAATCTGCAACAGGGCATCGAATCGACCTTGAACATTGTCGCCAACGAACTCAAGTACAAGGCCGATGTGTTCAAGGAATATCAGGACCTGCCCGACATCGAATGCCTGCCTTCGCAAATCAATCAGGTGATCATGAACCTGATCGTCAACGCCTCTCAGGCCATCGGCCCGGAGCGCGGCACCATCACCTTGCGCACCGGGCTTGAAGCGGAAACGGTGTGGATCGAGGTCGCAGACACCGGCGTCGGTATTGCGCCGGACTGCCTGCAAAAAATCTTCGACCCGTTCTTCACCACCAAACCGGTGGGCCAGGGGACAGGGCTGGGGTTGTCCCTGTCCTATGGCATCGTGAAAAAACATCGGGGGGATATTACGGTGCGCAGTGAAGTTGGCGTGGGAACCACGTTTCGAGTCCAGTTGCCAATTCACCAATCAAAGCTGGCAAGCTGAACGCCAATCAAATGTGGGAGCGAGCTTGCTCGCGATGGCGGTGTGTCAGTCAACATGCATAGCGACTGACACGCCCCTATCGTCGGAACGCCGCCCGGAGCAAGCTCGCTCCCACAGGTTCTTTAGCAGTCAGGCAATTATGTGGCTTCCTGGAAATCCATCTCCGGTGGCTGGCGACGGAAGCCGCCGGTCAGCACCGCCAGGTACACCACGCCAATGGCCAGCCAGCTCAGGCCCAGATAGATCGCCAGGTGATCGAGGCTGACCATCAGCCACAAATCCGCCGCCAGACCGATAAACGGGAACAGCAGGAACAACACGAATTCACGCAGCCCTTTGTTCTCACCGCCAATCCAGTAGTGAAAGATCACCGACAGGTTCACCAGACTGAACGCCAGGAACGCGCCGAAGTTGATGAACGAGGTCGAGGTGGTGACGTCCAGTTTCAGTGCCAGCAAAGCGACCACGGCGCACAGCAGGATGCTGTTGACCGGCGTGCCAAAGCGTTCATGCAAAGTGCCGAAGAACGACTTTGGCAGCACACCGTCACGGCCCATGGCGAACAACAGCCGCGAGCCGCTGGCCTGCGCCGACAGGCCCGACGCAAACTGGCCGACGATCAGGCCGATCAGGAAGATCGACACGAACACATCACCACCGATGTTGCGGGCAATTTCATAGGCCGCCGAGTCGACGCTGTCGAACTGGAACGACGGATGCGCGATCTGCACAAAATACGACACACCGACAAAGATCAGTCCGCCGATCAGGGTGATCAGCATGATCGCTCGCGGGATGGTGCGGCGCGGGTCGCGGGTTTCTTCGGTCAGGGTGCTGACCGCGTCAAACCCGAGGAATGAATAACAGGCGATGGCTGCACCGCTCATGATCAGCGGCATCTGCATGTCACCGTTGAAGAACGGTTTGACCGACCACAACGGCGTGCTCGCGTCGCCACCGACGTAGTGCACGCACAGCGCAACGAAGGCGATCAGCACCAGGAACTGCACCAGCATCAGTAACGCGTTGATGCCGTTGGCCAGTTTCAGACCGACGATGTTGATCGCACTGGTGATGCCGATGAACACCAGCACCCAGATCCACTGCGGTACGGCCGGGAAGGCGGAGTTGAGGTAGGCCGAGCCGATCAGCCAGATCGCCATCGGCAGGAACAGGTAGTCGAGCAGCACGGCCCAACCGGCGATGAAACCGAGTTTCGGGCTGATCGCCTTGCGGACATAGCTGTAGGCCGAGCCCGCGACGGGAAACGCCGAGGCCATTCGGCCGTAACTCATGGCGGTGAAAAACATCGCCACCAGCGCGGCCAGATAAGCAGCCGGGACCATGCCGGCGGTTGATTGAGCGAGGATGCCAAAGGTGCCGAGCACAATGATCGGCGTCATGTAGGCGATGCCGAACAGCACCACCGAACCCAATGACAGGGTGCGTTGCAAACGAGCCATGAGCGACTACTCCGAATTATTAGATTTATGGCAGAGCCGAGTTCGGCGCTAAATTTCGGGTGTTTCGTTGTTGTTCTGGTTTTTTGGCCGACAGAGATGTGTTGCCTGTCAGGGCCTCTTCGCGGGCAAGCCCGCTCCCACAGGTGTATCTGTCGTGCGCAAATTCTGTGTTCACTGAACATCCCTGTGGGAGCGGGCTTGCTCGCGAAGAGGCCCGCCCTGACAACACAGGATCCGGATCAGCTCTGAGGAATCATCAGCTCCCGCAATCCACAAGCATGCTCAACCCTCTCCCCCGGCAACCGCAGCCGCTGATCATCCAGATACCGATAATCCTGCCGCGCCGCCGTCAGCTGATTCAGGTCCAGTTCAACCGCAAACTGTCCTTCCTCGCGCCCGGCCTCAAACAACAAAGTCCCCAGCGGATCCACCAGCGCACTGCCGCCCGCGAACACCAACCCGCCATCGCCCTCTTCCACCCGGTTGACCATCAGCGCAAACGCCTGGTTTTCCTGGGCGCGGGCCATGATCGCGGTGCGGTGCGTCGGGCCGTACGGGTCCATGTTGCCGTTGGTGACGATCAGCAGTTCGGCACCTAATTGCGCCAGGGCCCGGGCGGTTTCCGGGAATTCGATGTCGTAGCAAATCAGCAGGCCGACCCGCACACCGTTCCACTCACACGTGGCGTAACGGTCGCCGGCCTCGAACACCCCGCGATCCGACGCCCACAGGTGCGTCTTGCGATATTTCAGCGCGATACCTTCGGGGGTGATCAGCAGCGTGGTGTTGTAGAAGCGGCCGTTGTCGTTCTCGGCCATGCCGATCACCACGGCGATGTTGTGTTCACGGGCAGCAGCCAGCACTGCACTGACGGTCGGACCGTCCAGCGGTTCGGCGGTTTCAGCCAACGCCTCGAGGGACGGGAAGCCCATCAGGTGGGTTTCGGGAAACACGATCAGCTGCGTATCGGCAGCACAGGCAGCCATCGCCTTCAGAGCGCGTTCGAGGTTGTAAGCCGTGTCGTTGTCACGGCCCGCCAACTGGGCGAGTTCGACTTTCATGGGTATTCCTTGTTCTTAACCAGGCTGGCAGAAAGATTGCCCGGTCGGTGTCTGTGCGCCAGTATGCGCAGCAAGCCACCGGACGGGGAATCACGCCGCTGGGGTAACCCGATAGGGGTAGAGGCATGACACTCTCGTTAGACGACATCGCTTGGCACCGCTCGGTCGGGCAACTGATCGACGCCCTGGACAAGCCCAATTTCTGGACGCAGCTGGTACGGTTGCTGGATCAGTACGTGACCTTCGACAGCTGGGTGGCGCTGCTTTTCAGCGCCGATCAGCACCCGCAAGTGTTCGCCGAATGCCCGGGCGCGGACGGCAGTCCCGATCAATTGTTCCAGGACTATCTGCGCGGCTTGTATCTGCTCGATCCGTTCTACATCGCCTGTCGCGAGCAGTCGCGCACCGGGCTCTATCGCCTGTCGGAAGTGGCGCCGGAGCATTTCGAGCTGACCGAGTATTACCAGCGCTACTTTCGTCTGAATGTGGTGGCCGATGAAATCCAGTTCAATTGCCAGCTCGAAGGCGACCGCACGCTGTGCCTGTCACTGGGCAGCAAGCAACGTTTCAGCGGCCAGCAGATTGCCTTGCTGTCGCTGATCCAGCCCTGGGTGCTCGGCCTGTTGCGCCAGCGCCTGCCCTACGAAATCAACGAAGTCGTGGCCCTCGCACCAGCACCACCGCAAGTTGACTGGCGCGTGCAGCTGGAGGCGTCGGTGCAGCAACTCAAAGGCGCGCAATTGACCGCCCGGGAGCTGGATGTCGGGCGCTTGATGCTCAGCGGCTGCTCCAGTAAAGAAATCGCCCGCAAGCTGGAAATCTCTGTCGAAACCGTGAAAGTCCATAAGAAACACATGTACAGCAAACTGGGGATCAAATCCCAGTCCGAGCTGTTTTCGATTTTTCTCCAGGCACAAAATGCCTGACACACCGCTGAGGCGCTTTTATGTGGGAGCGAGCTTGCTCGCGATAGCGGTTTCATATTCAACATGGATGTTGACTGACCCGGCGCCATCGCGAGCAAGCTCGCTCCCACAGGGATCTTTGTATCCATGCACCCTGCTGTGTTGAACACAATTGAGTCCGAACCCAAGGAAACCGTATGAGCCTGTCACTCCTGAGCCGCTACGCCTTCTTTGCTGTCTGTGTGATATTCACCCTCGCCAGCCTGCCCTTTTTGCAACACGACTGGCTCTGGCCAATCACCGTCGTCACCGGCATTCTCAGCCTCGTGGGCCTGTTCGATCTGCTGCAAAGCCCTCACGCCGTGCGCCGTAATTACCCGATCCTCGGCAACATCCGCTATCTGGTAGAGGGCATTCGCCCGGAAATCCGCCAGTACCTGCTCGAGTCCGACAGCGACGCGCTGCCCTTCTCCCGGGCTCAGCGTTCGCTGGTCTATTCACGCGCCAAGAACGAAAGCGCCGACAAACCCTTCGGCACGTTGATCGATGTGTATCAGTCGGGTTTCGAATTCATCGGCCACTCCATGCGCCCGGCGCCGTTGAGCGACCCGAGCAGTTTCCGGGTGATGGTCGGCGGCCCGCAATGCGCGCAGCCGTACTCGGCGTCGGTGTTCAACATCTCGGCCATGAGTTTCGGCTCCCTCAGCGCCAACGCCATTCGCGCGTTGAACCAGGGGGCGAAACTCGGCAACTTCGCCCATGACACCGGCGAAGGCAGCATCAGCGCCTATCACCGGGAAAACGGCGGCGACCTGACCTGGGAACTCGGCAGCGGCTACTTTGGCTGTCGCACCGCTGATGGGCGCTTCGACCCTGAACGCTTCGCGGCACAAGCGCAGACGCCCCAAGTGCGGATGATCGAAATCAAGATGAGCCAAGGCGCCAAGCCCGGTCATGGCGGGATTCTGCCCAAGCACAAAGTCACCAAGGAAATCGCCGAAACCCGCGGCATCCTGATGGGCGAAGATTGCATCTCGCCGTCGCGGCACAGCGCGTTTTCCACGCCGATTGAACTGATGCACTTCATCCAGCAGCTGCGCGAACTGTCCGGCGGCAAACCGGTGGGCTTCAAGTTCTGCCTGGGCCATCCGTGGGAATTCATGGGCATCGCCAAGGCCATGCTGGAAACCGGCATCCTCCCCGACTTCATCGTGGTCGATGGCAAGGAAGGCGGCACCGGCGCCGCGCCCGTGGAATTCACCGACCACATTGGTGTGCCGATGCGCGAAGGCCTGCTGTTCGTGCACAACACGCTGGTCGGCCTGAACCTGCGAGACAAAATCAAACTCGGCGCCAGCGGCAAGATTGTCAGCGCCTTCGACATTGCCAGCGTCCTGGCCATCGGCGCCGACTGGGCCAACGCGGCACGCGGCTTCATGTTCGCCATCGGTTGCATCCAGTCGCAAAGCTGCCACACCAACAAATGCCCGACCGGTGTCGCCACCCAGGACACCCTGCGCCAACGCGCACTGGTGGTTCCGGACAAGGCCCAACGCGTCTTCAACTTCCACCGCAACACGCTCAAGGCCCTGGCCGAAATGCTCGCCGCTGCCGGCCTCGACCACCCTTCGCAGCTATCGGCCAAACACCTGGTACGGCGCATGTCGGCAACCGAGATCAAATTGTTTTCGCAACTGCATGTGTTCTTGAAGCCTGGGGAGTTGCTGACCGGTGAAGTGAATGGCGAGTTTTACTCGCGGATGTGGCAGATGGCGCGGGCGGACAGTTTTGAGCCGAACGAGGTCGTAGCGGCCTGAACCCGACGGCCCCTGTCATCGCGCTTCACCACTGAAGCGCCTTAATCGGCGAGGGCTCTTTCATGACAATAAAACCGTAATCGCCGAGCAGATAAATCCGGTAGTACTGGCTTTCCAGCACTGGTGGATAACCCCGATAACCCACCCGGGTCGCGTTACGTCGCTCCTTCTCCGCAACCACGTTGGTGATGCCCACATTCGGCAGATTCTCGGCCAGCATGAAGAAGTCGATGTTCAGCAGATAGTGCAACACCGGCATCTGCTTGAACGAGCCCGCCGCCCCCAGCAGCCAGTGATCGGAATAGGTCACTGACATGTAAATGCGCTTGGCTTCGAGCAGCTGTCGATTCGACGCGATGTCGTGTTCAAGACTCAATAGCGCGCTGGACGCGAAGGCTTTCTGCACGGTCAGCACGCGCCCATAGGCATACGAAATCGAAAGCATCGCCAGCAGTGGAACCACCAACAACAGCGGCAACCGCTGGTGGATTCGTGCCAGCGCCAGATGGCTCAAATAGAACAACAGCACCAACAGGACCGCGAAGCCCATCAGGGTCCTGGCGCCTTCATTGAAGTCCCGGAACAACAGCGCGACACCCGACACCAGCAGCGTCACGACCGGCAATGTCAGTAAACACACCAAGCCGATCAGGGTTTTCTTCAGCCCTGTGTCCTGACGTTCCAACACATTCAGCCCCAGCCGGACACTGCCGGCAATGGCACACAGCAGCAGTGCGGCGAACACCCAGGCAAATCCGCCGTGAAACAGCAGCACGACTTTTTCCAGCACTCGGGCGATGTTGATTTGAAGTTGCAGCAGGGGCTGCGCCGCCCAGTTCAACAACAAGGTGCGATTTCCATTCATGAACGGATAAGCACTGACGCTGTAAATCAACCAGCCCAGGATGGCCTGCGATATTTTCCAGCCGATCAACTCGCACCACTGCAGCCAGGCCAGCTTGTCATTCGCGCTCCTGAGCAGTTCCAGGCAACACAGGCCCAGAAACACATTGAGGCTCACCTGATAGAGCCCCAATGCCAGCGCAATCAGGAACGAGGGCACCAGCCAATGAACAATGCGCGAGGGATGACGAAAGGTGATTGCATAGATGACCGCCACCACACTCAACGCCATGGCGGGGCCGTCGTATTGATAGGACAGGTTTTGCAGAAAGAACGGGTTGTACCAGAGCGGCAACGGCACCAGGCAGCTGGCAATTGTCGGTTGCGGGTAGTAATGAAACGTCAAGCTCGTCAACGCCGAGGCCATGGCCAGCGTGGCGATCAACAGCGGCAACGGAAAGATGTTTGGCGCGGCATTGCTGAAGGTGAGCAGGTTGTAGAACAGCTCGGTGAATAACCGCCCCTGCCCCGCCCAGGCCGTACCGGCCGACAGGGATCGCCAGTTGTCATCGATATACGGGTAGTCCGCGAGGATGAGCGGCACGACATACACAAAGGTTGCCAACAGAAAAAACAACCAGACCTGCCGACGCCCGAGTTCCTTGCTGAAAAAGTCGCTGAACCTGCCCATGCTAAAACCCGAGCCGGTCTTTGCCGCCGACGATGTCTTTCACTACATAGCGCGGCCGATGTTTGGCTTCGATGTAGATGCGGCCGACGTACTCACCGAGGATGCCGATGCCGATCAGCTGTACTCCGCCGAGAAACAGAACCGCGGTCATCAACGACGGGTACCCGGGGACGCTGTTGCCGAAGAAAATCTTGTCCAGCACCATGTACACCGCGTAGAGCACCGCGAAGATCGAAATACCGCCACCGACGTAAGTCCATAAGCGCAACGGCACCGTGCTGAACGAGGTCACGCCTTCCAGCGCCAGGTTCCAGAGTTTCCAGCCATTGAACTTGCTGGTGCCCGCCACTCGCTCGGCTCGCTCGTATTCCACCACCACGGTGTTGAACCCGGCCCATGACAGCACACCCTTCATGAACAACTGATGCTCCGGAAGTGCACGAATCACGTTAACCACCTTGCGATCCATCAGCCGAAAGTCCCCGACATTTTCTTCGATGCGGGTGTAAGCGATACGGTTCAGCACACGGTAGAACAGCGACGCGCTGTGGCGTTTCAGGTAACTTTCGGCGGTGCGATCCCGACGTTTGGCGAGCACCACATCCGCGCCTTTTTGCCATTGGTCGATCAACCGCGGGATGACGCTGATCGGGTCCTGCAAATCGACATCCATGGGAATCACCGCATCGCCGGTGGCATATTCCAGGCCGGCGAACAACGCCGGTTCCTTGCCGAAATTGCGCGAGAAGTTGATCAGCAATACCTGTTCATCGGCCTGCGCCAGGGCCTTGACCTCTTCAGCCGTCCGGTCGGAACTGCCATCGTTGATGAACACGATTTCGACCTCAGCCTGGTCAAGCCTCAACTCGCGACGCACGGCCTGATAAAACAGGCTGATCGCCTGTTCTTCATTGAATACCGGAACGATCAACGAGACTTTCATGCGTTACGCTCGCGAAAGACCACGTACTTTGAAACCAGAAAGCCCAGCACCAGGCTCAACGCCGAAAACAGGGCCACCGTCAGCAGACCGTGAAGTCTCCACACGTCACCTGCATGGCCGACACCCAGACTCAGCGCCCCCATGGCTCCCAAGAATAGAAGATAACCGCCGACCGACGCCTTGGCATCGAAGGTATACAGCGCGTTCATGTAGAAGGAAAACGAGGCGGCAATGCAGAAGGCTGCCAGGTTGCTGACAGCCTGACTGAAGCCGGCCCCCACGCTCAGCAGGAAAAAGATTTGCCAGTGAATCAGCGTGTTGGCGACCCCGACCACCGTGTAGCTGGAAAATCCTTTCCACAAGAGCCTCATGGTGACTCTCCTGTTTCACTTCATAAAGCTTTGAACCTGTCTACTGTCAGAAATCACAGGTCTGATGGCCTTTCAGACCAGCGGTCAGGGCTTGCCTCAACGCCGGGAGACATCCCGTAATATCCCGGTTTTGCAATTGCCGGCGAATCACGCCAACCTGCGCGCCGCCGATGTGCGGCCCTTTGGCGTTTTCGGCTACTCCTTATTTCAACACCCGTTCACGAGCCCGCCGTCATGACGTTTGAGCGCGATCACCGAATCGACTTTTTTCGCGGCCTGGCACTGATCTTCATTTTTTGGGATCACGTGCCTCACAACCCCCTAGGCCAAATCACCCTGCGCAATGTCGGTTTCAGCGATGCCGCAGAAATATTCGTGTTTCTCGCCGGCTACGCGGCCGTTCTGGCCTACGGCAAAATCCTTGCACGCGATGGTTACCTGATCGCCTGCGTGAAGATTCTGCGGCGCGCCTGGGTGCTCTACGTGGTCCATATTTTCCTGCTGGCCATGCTGATGGGCATCGTGTTCTTCGCCAACAGTCATGTGGAGACCCGCGATCTGGTGGAGGAAATGGGCCTGCAGCACTTCATCACCAACCCCCAGCAAGCGTTGACGGATGAGTTACTGCTGCGCTTCAAGCCGAACCTGATGGACCCGCTGCCGTTGTACATCGTGCTGCTGGCGGGATTGCCACTGGTCCTGCCGTTGCTGGTGCGCAAGCCGTGGGCGGTCGTAGCGGTGGCATTGGCGGTCTACCTGCTGGCACCGAAGTTTGGCTGGAACCTTGCGGCAATCAAGGACGGTGTGTGGTACTTCAACCCCGTCACCTGGCAACTGCTGTTTATCCTCGGTGGCTTTGCGGCGATTCACGGGCTGCGGCCACGGTTGCCCGACACTCGCCCGCTGTTGCGCCAGCCCTTGTTTGTCAGCGCGGCGGTGTACGTGGTGGTGACCGGCGTGATTACTGTCTCCTGGCGCTGGCCGGAAATACACGATGCCGTGATGCCAGCCAGCCTGAGCAACCTGCTGTACCCGATCAGCAAGACCGATCTGTCGCCGGTCCGTCTGCTGCACTTCCTGGCGCTGGCCTACGTCACCGCCAGGCTCTTGCCCGGCAACGGCTGGACGCAAAACTGGCTGGCGCAGCAATGCTGCCGCATGGGGCGCTACTCACTGGAAGTTTTCTGCCTCGGCGTGCTGTTGGCGCCTTTGGCGGACATGCTCAACGCCCTGGCCGACGATGCGTTTGCCATGCAGGTTTTCACCGCGTTGGTGGGTGCCGGGGTGATGGCGTTGCTGGGGGCGTGGCTGGATTTCAACAAGCGGTTGAATCGGCAAATGTCGGTGGCGGCCGCTTAAGATCAAAAGATCGCAGCCTCGTTTCACTCGACAGCTCCTACGGACGATCGGCAAACACATTTCCCTGTAGGAGCTGTCGAGTGAAACGAGGCTGCGATCTTTTGATCCTCCAAACGCAAAAGCCCCGATCATCACGACCGGGGCTTTTTCATTTCAGGCGTTACGTCTTACGAAGCCGAACGCACCGCCCCCTGCGACACATTGGTCGGTTGCAGCTTGAACACGTAGAACAACACCGTCAGCAGGACCAGGAACGCCGGGCCCACATAGAGCGCCACGCGAGTGTCCGGGAAGTACGCCATCAGGCCGACCACCAGCACCAAAAACGCCAGCGCCAGATACGAGCTGACCGGGTACAACCACATCTTGTATTTCAGGCCGGCACGTTCGCTGGCGCTCAGGCCTTTGCGGAACTTGAGCTGGGCCAGCAGGATCATCACCCAGGTCCAGATCGCGCCGAAGGTGGCAATCGCCGTCACCCAGACAAATACTTTCTCAGGCACCAGGTAGTTGAGCAGCACGCCCAGCAACAAGGCACCGATCGACAGCAGCAAGGCGCGACGCGGCACGCCGTTGTTCGAGGTCTTGGCGAAGCCGGCCGGGGCCTGACCGTTCTGCGCCAGGCTGTAGAGCATGCGCCCGGTGCTGAAGATGCCACCGTTGCAGGACGACAGTGCCGCGGTGATCACCACGAAGTTGATGATGCCGGCGGCGGTCTTGATGCCCAGACGCTCGAAGGTCATCACGAACGGGCTGCCCTGAGTGCCGATTTCGTTCCACGGGTAGATCGACAGGATCACGAACAGCGCGCCGACGTAGAACAGCAGAATCCGCCAGAACACCGAGCCGATCGCATTGGGAATTGTCTTCTGCGGGTTCTTCGCTTCACCGGCGGTCAGGCCGATCATCTCGACGCCGAGGTAGGCGAACATCACCATTTGCAGCGACATCAACACGCCTTGCACGCCGTTGGGCATGAAGCCGCCGTGCGCCCAGAGATTGGAAATCCCCAGCGCCACGCCGTCGTTGCCGAAGCCGAACGCGATCACGCCGATACCACCGACCACCATCGCAATGATGGTGACGATCTTGATCAGGGCGAACCAGAACTCGAACTCACCGAAGGCTTTCACCGCGATCAGGTTGATCGAGCCCATGCTGATCAACGCGGCGAGTGCCCAGATCCAGCGCGGCACATCGGGGAACCAGACGCCCATGTACACCGCCACCGCGGTGATTTCCGCAACGCAGGTCACCAGCCACAGGAACCAGTAGTTCCAGCCGGTCAGGAAGCCCGCCAAGGGGCCGAGGTAGTCTTGAGCATACCGACTGAAAGAGCCGGCGACCGGGTTGTGCACCGCCATTTCGCCGAGGGCGCGCATGATCACCAGGATCGCCAGACCGCCGATGATGTAAGAAAGCATGATTGCCGGGCCAGCCATCTCGATGGCCTTGGCCGAACCGAGGAACAGACCGACGCCGATACAGGCACCGAGCGCCATCAAGCGAATATGCCGTTCGCCGAGTTCGCGTTTGAGCGGGCCGCCTTGAGCGGTCTCGCCATTGGGCAGGTGATTGCCTGGCATAGGGGTACAACCTCGTCTTGTTATTGGATATGACCACCGAGTGTCGAAGCGCTGACCGGTAAGCCAATGCTTTTTTGAAACCGGGCCTGCTTCGTGGGCAAACCCGTCTTGCAGGACAAAACCTGCAAGATCAGCGGGGCGTGCAGTATAAAAAGCTTCCTACAGGGTTTTTCACTCTATAAACCACAACATTCAGCGAGAAGTCTCGGGAAAAGCCGGGTTTACGGAGGGGCATTACCTGCCTTACGCAGGATTATTCGCCAATGAAACGGCGCGGAGTATTGCACGGTAATGGTGCATCGTCATGCCCCTGCTAAGTTAGAGTTTTTCGCTTCGACGGCTCTAATACAAGCCTATCAGGCAATAGACACCGCTTCCCCCTGTAGCAGCTGGCGAAGCCTGCGTTCGGCTGCGCAGCAGTCGTAAACCCGACACCGCGGTATATCAGGCTAACCGAGTTGGTCGCATTGCCGACTGCTGCGCAGCCGAACGCAGGCTTCGCCAGCTGCTATGTATGGACTCGCCCCCACTGTCTACCCGCTTTTGAAAAACCGCCGCCCCGTTGCATCTATGTATCAGGCCTATTCGAGGAAGCCGTC
>NZ_JBBWCB010000093.1:0-22318 GCF_039888995.1 Pseudomonas rossensis
ATGTTGGTGTCCGGGTCGTCGGTGGCGATGACAAAGTATTCCGCCTGCTCGACCTTGGCCGCACTGAGGATCTCCGGGCGCATCGGGTCGCCGTAGAACACCGGCACACCGCCGAAGCTGCGCGACAGTTCGATGGTTTCCACCGAGGTGTCGAGGGCGACGAACTTGATGTTCTGCGCGCGCAAAATCCGCGCAACGATCTGCCCCATACGGCCCATGCCGGCGATCACCACGCGCGGCGTGTCGGTATCGATCTCGCGGAATTTCTCCGGCACCACCACCGGTTGAACCTTGGGGCTGACCAGTCTTGCGCACACCAGCAACAGCAGCGGCGTCACCGCCATGGACAAGGTGATGGTCAGCACCAGCAAGTCGTACAGGCGCGGCTCGAACAGTCCCTGGTCGCGGCCGATCTTGAACACCACAAAGGCAAACTCACCACCGGCGGCCAGTACGATGCCGAGGCGAATCGCACTGACCTTGCCCAGGCCACCGGCCAGCCGACCGACAACAAACAGCAGCGGCAGTTTGATTGCGATCAGCAACAGGGTCAGGCCCAGCACCGTGATCGGCGCGCTCAGTAGCAGACTCAGGTTGGCGCCCATGCCGACACTGATGAAAAACAGCCCCAGCAGCAATCCCTTGAACGGCTCGATTTGCGCTTCCAGTTCGTGGCGGTATTCGGAGTCTGCCAGCAGCAACCCGGCGAGGAACGCCCCCAGCGCCATGGACACGCCGACCAGGTCCATCAGCCACGCCGTGCCGATCACCACCAGTAACGCAGTGGCGGTCGAGACTTCCGGCAAACCGGTCTTGGCCACCACCCGGAACACTGGGCGCAGCAGATACCGCCCGCCGATCACCACCACCGCGATGCTGCCCAGCACGCGCAAGCCGTGATTGAGGTCTTCGCCAGCGCTGCTGGTGTGATCGCCGCCCGCCAGCAACGGCACCATGGCGATCAACGGGATAGCGGCGATGTCCTGGAACAGCAGAATCGCGAACGCCAAGCGCCCGTGGGGGCTGGTCAGTTCCTTGCGTTCGGCCAGGCTTTGCAAGCCGAACGCCGTGGACGACAGCGCCAGGCCCAAGCCCAGCACGATCGCGCTGTTCAACGGTTGGCCGAACACGAACAACGCCAGCACACCAATCACCGAGCCCGTCAGCAGCACTTGCGCCAGGCCCACGCCGAACACCGATTTGCGCATCACCCACAAACGTCGCGGCGACAGTTCAAGACCAATGATGAACAGCAGCAACACCACCCCGAGTTCGGAAATGTGGCTGACGCTTTGCGGATTGCCAATCAAGCCCAGCACCGACGGCCCGATAATCACGCCGGCAAACAGATAACCCAGTACCGCCCCCAGTTGCAGGCGCTTGGCCAAGGGGACGGTGAGCACGGCCGCGAACAGAAACACGACAGCGGCTTGCAACAGGTTGCCTTCATGGGGCATGGCTTACTCCAGAACTCGGTGCGGCGGGGGCGCTCAGGATAAAGGCTTGAGATGCATGCGTCAGCCAATGCAATCGCAATCATCGCAGCAATAAGGAATGATTCAGCGCCAGCGTAGTCGGACTTCAGGTACCAAGACATTAATGGAGGTTCACCGATGAACAACAAGACCTTTATCGCCTGCCTCGCCCTTGTCGCAGGCATTGCCGGTATCAGCCCCATCGTTCAAGCGGATGACCCACCGCAAAAAACCGTCCAGCCTGGGGTCGACAACAACCGTCAGCTGGTGGTCGGTGACCGCGCCCCGGACGTTTACCAGCGCAGCGAAAAGGCCCTGGTCAACTGGAAGCAGAAAGGCCTGAAAACGCCGAAGGGGCAGGCGCAGTGGGTGCAGATCAATGACAAGTACATGATGGTGATGATCACCAATGGGACGATTGTGGATATCACGCCAGTGGAGCGTTAAACCGACAGCAATAATTGGCCATGGGAGGCTGATTGAAATTGCGCACCGTTCCGGTAATGCTCAGCGGCGATTTCATTGACTGGATGTCAGGAGCTACCTGTTGGAAAAGAAACCTCTCTACCGCAAGATCAATACCCGCACTTGGGGTGTCTGGCGTAACGAGATCACGGGCCATTACCGGCATCAGCGCAATACCAAGAATGAAATCAACAACGATGCGTCACGGGGTTCGATGCATGGAACTCGCCGGCACGGGTTCGATTACACGCCGCTGTTCCGGTTTTTGCTGTCCCGCGTCGGTAGGCAATGGGATGAGGTTTTCAGCGAAGCGGTGGCTCGCCTCGATCGGCCTGAACCGGTGTTCTGGATGGTGGCTCTGCATGAAAACGAAAGGAAGGAGCAGGTGTGTCTGGGAGAGTCGAGCTACTTCAGCGGCTTGTATGTCGATGATCAAGGGTGTCTGCGGATCGTCAATCCGGAGCTGACAGCCGAGCGCATGACGCCTTACTGCCATTGCTGCACCCACACCTTCAACGGCATTCCTTTCGGCCAGCGCAAGGACTGAACGGGTCAATCGACCCGGCTATGGCTCATCGATTGTTCACCCAACCGATACTGATTATTCCCACTGCGCTTCGCCTCATACATCGCCAGATCCGCAATATGAATCAACCGGTCCATGCTCGGCGCATGGTCCGGGAACACCGCGACCCCCAGGCTGGTACCGATGTGTCGTTGATCATTGCCGATGGTCACCGGTGGCGACAGTTCGACGAAGATTTTCTGGCAGATGCTGCGGGCTTCGTCCTGCAGGCTGTTGCCCTGGGTCAGGCCTTGAAGGATGACCACAAACTCGTCGCCACCGATCCGGGCGACGGTATCGGTTGAACGCAGGATTTTCTTCAGTCGGGTGGCGGTGGTGATCAGTACCCGGTCGCCGGCGGCATGGCCGTAATGGTCGTTGATTGCCTTGAAACCATTGAGGTCGACAAATACCAGCGCAACCCTCGTAGCGCTGATGCGCGCCTGTTCCAGCGCTTCGGACAGACGCTCTTCGAGCACCAGACGATTGGGCAGACCGGTCAGCGGGTCGAAGTGCGCCAGGTGTTGCAGGTAGCTGGCGGAGGCTTTTTCCTCGGTGATATCGCGTACCACGCCCATCATCTTGATCGTTGCATCTTGGTCGTTCTTGACCACATTGCCGGTTTCCCGAAGCCAGCGGATCGTGCCGTCGGGCCAGACCACCCGATATTCCTCGTCATGGTTGTCGCCGGTTTCCAGGCAACGCAATTCCCCGGCCCGGACCTTGGCCCGGTCGTCCGGGTGAACACATGAGCAAAACAGGGCGTAGGAGGGCGTTACTTCGTCGATCTTGAAGCCAAACATGCCGTAGATCGCGTCCGACCAGTAGAGCTTGTCGGTGTCGACATCCCAGTCCCACGTGCCGATACGGGCGAAGTACTGGCTGCGCTTGAAGCGTTCGGCGTCACCGTCCTGACGGATGTTTTGTCCGTCAGTCAGGCTGGTGATCAGCACGCGATACTCGGCCAGCTGCTTTTGTAGCGAGCGCTCGCGACAGATCAACGCGACGATCATGGCAAGCATCACTGAGCCGATGGCGGCGCTGGTCCAGTCCACATTCATTCAGGTTTCGCCATCGTGGCGTATCAGCCGTATCGGGAGAGGTGTGCCTATGTTAGTTCACACGGCCCTCGATCATCAGCCTCTATTACAACGGGCGCCAACTTATAGCAGTTCACCTTTGTCCCACAGATGCACCAATTCCCCGGGCGCCTGATCTTCAGGCACCTTCATCACCATTCGGTCGTCCTGTTCGCCGCTGCGGTAGCGCACTTCGATTTGATAGAAGCGCTGATCGCCCCGACCGGCGGATGAACTCGTCATAAGCAGGCAACCCTCGAGCAACGAACAAATGCGGGTGCGTTGGTCGGCATTGCATTGGGCGAATTCGATCTCTCGGGGGCGGGTCAAGGTGTGGATCGCCGCCACGCCGCCCTGGCGGGAGACACAGACCACCGCGTTATCGTCCAGTGTTGGCAAGGTTTTCATTGTTCCTCCGGCGTCAGGTCGACGCCCACTTCAGACCAGCCGTGTCGCACCGCCTCGACTGCCGTTGCACCAAATCCTTGCCGGGCATGCTCGACAGTCAGTTGCGCGAAGGCACTGAATGTCGCTTCGCTACTCAGGCGTTTGTCGCACAGCGTGTCGTACCAGATGCGGCCGGCTTTTTCCCAGGCAAAACCGCCCAGCGCCATCGCGGCCAGATAAAACGCCCGATTGGGGATGCCCGAATTGATGTGCACACCGCCGTTGTCTTCCTGGGTGATGACGAACTTGCGCATGTGATTCGGTTGCGGATCCTTGCCAAGCAACGGGTCGTCATAGGCCGTGCCCGGGTGGGCCATCGAGCGTAAACCGATACCTTTGATGCGCGGTGCCAGCAGGTCGGCGCCGATCAACCAGTCAGCCTCTTCGGCGGCCTGGCCCAGCACGAACTGTTTGATCAGCACGCCGAACACGTCGGACAGTGAGTCGTTCAGCGCCCCGGACTGGTTGGTGTAAACCAGACCGGCTTCGCTTTCGATCACACCGTGCGTCAACTCGTGGCCGATCACATCCAGAGAGCGGGTGAAGCGCTCGAAGATTTCGCCATCGCCGTCGCCGAACACCATTTGCGCGCCGTTCCAGAACGCGTTCTGGTAATCCAGGCCGTAATGCACGCTGCCGATCAGGGCAAAACCCTTGTTGTCGATGGAGTCCCGACCCAGCACCTTCCAGAAGAAATCATAGCTGGCACCCATTGCGTCGTAGGCCTCGTCGACCGCCGGATCGCCGGTTGCCGCCTGGCCTTCAAGTCGCACAGGCATACCC
The DNA here is from genome assembly GCF_039888995.1 of Pseudomonas rossensis. Classification (NCBI taxonomy): domain Bacteria; kingdom Pseudomonadati; phylum Pseudomonadota; class Gammaproteobacteria; order Pseudomonadales; family Pseudomonadaceae; genus Pseudomonas; species Pseudomonas rossensis. The sequence goes on from NZ_JBBWCB010000093.1 coordinate 4,815, forward strand.
GGCAGAAGCATTTTGCCTTGCGCGTCATGAATGCTGCGTTGCGCCAGACCGGGGCGGCCGGGCTGCGACAGGATCGCTTTGGCGGGTGGGCGCGATGGCGGGCCGGGATTGTGCCGCAGACGGCGTACATGGATCAGCGTGGTCTGCGCGCTGGAGCGCTGACGGTCGGAACCGTGGGCGATGATTCGGTTGAGGATGTAGGGCGGGATGAAACTGTACAGCGGTGATGAGTCGGTCATCAGAGCATCCTTTCCTGAATACGAAGTCGTTATTCATGTGAGCCGGATGACGGTCTTTCGGTTCCGTGGATTGCCTTGCGCGCCGGTTTCTGCGAAAACCTCCGTCCGCGCCCCAATCACTGGGCGACAGTGAACGAGTAGGAATCATGAACGACGAGTTGCAAATCATTGACCTTGAGCCGGGCGACGGCAAAGCCGCCGTCAAAGGCGCGCTGATTACCACCCAATACCGCGGCTGGCTGGAAGACGGGACTGAATTCGATTCTTCCTACAGCCGGGGTAAACCTTTCCAGTGCGTGATTGGCACGGGTCGGGTGATCAAGGGTTGGGATCAGGGGATTATGGGCATGCAGGTCGGCGGCAAGCGCAAGTTGCTGGTGCCGGCGCATCTGGCCTATGGCGAGCGGACGATGGGAGCGATCACGCCGAATTCGAACCTGATCTTCGAGATTGAATTGCTGGAAGTGCTCACGCGAGATGATTGATTTGTTGGATGTGGGCTGAAATGGCGAACCCCGCCATCTCTGTTAGAAGAAATGGTGGGGTTTTTATTTGTTGGGAGGGTGATTTCTGGTTTTGATTTAGCGAGTCAGGTGAACATTTCAATATCGTCGAGCGTGTCAGCAACTGTGGCTTCAAGTGCAGGAAATTTTCCTTTTACGGAATCAAGGGCGGGCATCACGGCTTGCATTTCAAGCTCACCGAATCTGCGGGCTACATGGCCGAGTGCGGTGATTGCTGCCGCAGCCACCGACTGAGTACCACTCTCGAGATGTTTCAGGCAAATGGTCTGAGCCCAGGCACTGTCTTGCTCATTTAATCCGATGGAAATCAGCGCGGTGACAATGTTCCTTTCTAAGCCGCTATCAAAGAGATTGATTGCTTCGTCATGGCTAATCGACGGATCGTGGTAGATAAGACTCACTGTTTAGCTCCCAGGATGTTTCCCTTGGTGTCGGCTTTTTTTGCCTTGATCAATACATTTTTCATATCTTGATGGAGTTTGTTCCATGCTCTGACATGTCCGTGGTAGTCGTCCCCTCCCGTATGATCAAAGACGACAAACTCGTTGGTTTTGGGGTCAATACCAATCCTGCGTTCCGATGTAGGTTTTACCTGTACCGAATTATCCAGGTTCTGGCCGCTGACGTGTCTCGATCGGACAAAACCGAATAGGATTTTACGATCGAGGTGCCTCGGCCCAGCAACTGGAAGCCCGCCGCGAGCCTGGCGTGGGTGCCGGCGCTGCCGTTGGGCACCACGACTTGATTGAAGGTGAGGCCGAGTTCCGTCTCCTGCTGCGCGATCTCCGCTGCGCAACGCGCATAACCGAGACTGCCCAGAGGCGTTGAGCCACCGGTGGGAATCACCAGCACGTTGTGCCCCGAATCCCGAAGTTGCGCGGCCCGTGTTTCGGCCACGGCGAGTGAGTCGCTGCCCCCGGCAAGCACCTGTAGGTTTGCGCCAAACAACTGGTCGAGCAGAACGTTGCCGTTGAGTTCGTAATCTACATCGGTTTTGGGTACCACGCGGGTCAGGATCAGTTCGCAGGCAAGGCCCAGGCGAGCACACACCGCGGCGGTCAGGCGCGCATGATTGGACTGAATGCCTCCCACGGTGATCACCTTGTCGACTCCGGCCGCCAGGGCTACGCCGATATGGAATTCGAGTTTGCGCAGTTTGTTACCGCCACCGCCAATCAGCATATGATCGTCGCGCTTGAGAAACAGGCCGATTCCCTGCGGCTTCAAGCCCAGCAGTTGTTCGAGGCGTTCGGCGTGCTGAATGGGCGTGGGGCCTTGCAGGAGCTCTGCCCGCGCAAAAGAACTCAGTGACGTGTCCAGTAGGGTTTGCATCAATGGAGCCTCGTTGTTCACATTTATAATGTGACTCTATGGAGAACGCCCTTCGTGATAAACGCATTGCCGGTTATTACACCTTTAACCTGATGTACTTAATCAAGCGTTCCGTTTCCTCCCTTCACAAGGCATGGTCATGAGCAAACTCAGGCAAAGGGAAGTTTTCGTCGCCGTGGTCGAGGCGGGCAGCTTCGCCGATGCGGCCAGTGACATCGGGATGTCGGCGGTCATGGTTGGACGGCATATCCAGAGCCTGGAGAAAACCCTCAACACCCAGCTGATTCAACGCACCACCCGGCGGCAATCCATCATCGGGGAAGGGCGGTTGTTTTATGAAGAAGCCAAGCGGGCACTGGAGCAGGTGAAGTACGCGTTCAGCCGGGTGGAGGCGTCGAGCCCGGAGCCCAGTGGCCTGTTGCGAATCACCGCACCGATGACCCTTGGTGTGTCATTGGTCGGTCCTCTGGTGTCGGCCACGCTGGCCAACGGCGAACTCGTGCGGATCCTGGACGCCTATACTCCACCGACCAAGCCGGTACAGATGGTGTATCCGCGCTCGCGTAAATCACTGCCCAAAATGAAAGCCTTTATCGATTTTGTTGCGCAGCGACTGGCGTGACCGTTGCGGATGCGAATTTTTCAGCAGGGTTTCGATAGGCTACGGCGCATCAAAAACCAACGCCTTTGCGTGGGAGGGCGCGTGTCGTCAATCAACGAATATGTAGCTGCGGTTCAACTGCTGGACGAAGCTTACCGGCGCTGGACCGGCCAAAGCCTGCCAGCCCCTGAGTCGCTGAGCGGACCTGAGCGCTTGCACTGGTTGCACGCGCACGCGCCTTACAGCCTGCTGGCCCACGGCACTGAAGCCGATCCTTGCTTCTTCTACGCCAATGAACAGACGATGGCCTGTTTCAAATACCCTCGCTCGCAATTCCTCGGCATGCCGTCACGGTTCAGCGCTTCGCCACTGGACCGAGCCATGCGCCAGACGTTGCTGGAGCAGGTCACGGCCAACGGGATTGCTCACGGCTACAGCGGTTATCGGGTGGATCGGGATGGCAATGCCTTCATGATTCACGAATGCAAAGTCTGGACGCTGATCGATCAGCACGGTGAGCATCGGGGGCAGGCGGCACTGTTCTGGCCGGATGCGGAGCGTGTTGGTCGGGTTGATTGATTTGGATGTAGCCTGCTGGGCACGTAGGAAATGAAGCATCGTTTGTCAGGCCGCCTTCGTCGGATCGCCGCCCGGAGCAAGCTCGCTTCCACAGGGGATTCTTGTCGATCACGAATACTGTGTGCGACACCCATCAACTGTGGGAGCGAGCTTGCTCGCGATGAACGATGACGCGGTCGCTGAAGAGCGGAATGCGGCCGTTGAGGGAACGGCGGTAGTGCCATTCCAATTGGTCTAGCGCGGGTTTCATTGCCAGAATCTCCCTCAACGTGGCGCTGGCAATACTCAACGCCAACAACTGCCCCGGACATTGATGCCGTCCCGCACCAAAGGTGAAGCTACGCCGGTCTGGACGATCAAGAAGAAAGACGTCGGGATGGTCATTGAGCAGCGGATCACGATTAGCCGAAGCCAGCAGCACCAGAATCACGTCGCCGGGGTTCAGGCTCACCCCCTCGATTTCACAAGGTGCAGCGACAAACCGGCGGGTGTTCTGCACCGATGGGTCGAAGCGCTGAACTTCAGCGATCAAGTCTTCAACGGGTGTCGATTCGCTGTGCAACGACGGGTTTTGAATCAACGCCAACAGCGCATTGCCGATCAGCCCGGCGGTGGCTTCATAGGTCTGGGAAAACAACCCGATCAGGTTGGCGATCAACATTTCAGAGTCGCTAGAGGTTGCCGCGAAGCGCTCGCGGATCCCGGCGAGCAGGGCGCTCTGATTGCTAGGGTCATCCAGCAGCTCAACGAAATAGCCGCTCAAGTGTTCCGCCGCAACGTGCGCTGTAGCCAGTTGCGCCTGATCGCCAAGGGGCGACAGGCACGCGACGAAGTCCCCGGTCAGCACGCTGATAGCCCGGCCCTGAGCCGGAGAGAACCCCAGCAATGCAGCCACCACGCAAACCGGCCCGCGGAACATCGCCTTGTACAACCCATCGGCGCCCGGAGTGACCAGGCGAGCGCGGACCAGCGCATTGACTTCAGCGACATCAATCAACGCCAGCTCCGGTTGAATCGCCGACCTTGGGCAACGCTGTCGTTCGCCCTCATTCATCCGCATCAACTGACCAAAGACCTTGCCGGCCATCCCGCCAACAATCGCCTTGGGCACCGGTTCGTGGGACGGCCGGACATGACAGTCAGGATGCGCCAGCACGGCCGCAACGGCTCGGGCGCTACTCGCCACCCACACTTTCAGTCCTTGGTGAAAAACCAGCCCGCCCTCCGCGCGCAGTAGCGCGTAATAGGGATAAGGATCGGCATGAGTCGCAGCGATGATCGGGTCCATGGGTCGCAGCCTTGTTCGTGGTTGGAAAAGTGTTGCTACTATCTCCAGTCCGAAAGAGCCTTGATTCGTCCGGGAGCGAAATATGAACGTAGAACAGCACGATATCGGCGTCTCTCAGGTGGCTGCGGCGATCGCGGAACCGGCCCGGACGAAAATCCTCTGTTCGCTGATGGACGGCCACGCCCGCACCAGCACCGAGTTGGCGGCGATTGCCGAAGTCAGCGCCTCCACCACCAGTGCGCACCTGGCCAAACTCAAGGAATTGGCGCTGGTGCGGCTGCACGTGCAGGGCCGACATCGCTATTACAGCCTGACGGACAAGCGCGTCGCCCAGGCGCTGGAAGCGTTGATGGTGATCGGCCAGAACGCTGCGCCGACCTTCAATTCGCGTACCCCGGATCGCCTGAAATTCGCCCGCACTTGCTACGACCACATGGCCGGCACGTTGGCGGTGCTGCTGCATGACCGGATGATCGAAGCGGGGTGGCTGCTGGAAACCGATGAACAGGTCTATCAACTGAGCGACAGCGGGGAGGTGTTGTTTGAAGGGTTGGGTATCGAGGTCAAGGACTTGAGCACGCTGCGTCGCCGCTTCGCCTGCCCATGTCTGGACTGGAGCATGCGTCGGCCGCATCTGGGCGGTTCGTTGGGGGCGGCGTTGTTGCAAACGGCGATCAAGCGCAAATGGGTGACTCAGGACCTGGACAGCCGCGCGCTGGCGTTGACGGCGACGGGGCGAAAGGAACTCAGCAGCCGGTTTGCCGTTGAACTGCCGGTTCAGGTATCGACAACACAACCCGCTTCCACCGAGACCAGACGCCGAGTGGTCGCCAGTTCTGCGCCTTAGCGACTGGCCGAGGCCATCAGCACGCCGAAACCGGCGAAGGTCACGCCCGAGACTTTCGCCGCCAGCCAGGAACCCTTCGGGCTCGACAACCAGCCTTTGGCAGCATTGGCGAGCAACGCATAGCTGCCATGCACCAGAATCACCAGTACGCCGTAGGAGGCGACCAGCTTGAAAAACTGGGTGGAGAAGTGCGCCGAGGTGTCGATGAATTGCGGGAACACCGCCAGAAAGAAAAACACTGCCTTGGGGTTCAAAAACTGGATGGAAGCCGCTTCAAGAAAGCGATAGCCCGGGCTTGAGGGGCGCGTTTCAAGCCGCGTGCTGAAACCAGCCGAGCGCCAGCTTTTGTAACCCAGGTACAACAAATAGGCAGCCCCTGCGTATTTCAATGCGGTAAAGGCGTTGGCGGAGGTGCTGAGAATCAGGCCGACACTGGTGGCGCTGATGGCGGCGACGATAAACGCTCCCGACGCGATCCCCAGAATGCCCGGCACGGCCCCCGTCCAGCCGTGGCGCACCGCGTTGGACAGGGTCAGGACCACGCCAGGCCCTGGACTCAAAATGGTCAGGGTGGCAAACAGTAGAAAGAGTCCGTAGCTGTTCATGTCTTGCTCCGTCAGGTGGCGCTGGCTGCATGCGGGCAGATTGGCGTGACGACGTGGGCGTGACAAACGCTTTAATTGCGGCGCATAGGTGACTAAATTAGACGCATGATGAATCCACTACCGCCGCTTAATGCTGTTCGCGCCTTCGCTGTTGCTGCTCGTCATCAGAGTTTCAGCCTGGCGGCCGAAGAGCTGCATGTCAGTCACAGTGCCGTCAGCCGGCACATCAAATTGCTTGAGGAGCACCTGGGTGTGCTGCTGTTCGAGCGGCGTATCCGTCAATCGGTGCTGACGCCGGCCGGCCAGCGTTTTTATGAGCAGGTCAGCGCCGGGCTGGCGCAGATCGCCAACGCCGCTGCTGCGCTTAAGCAACATGCCTCGCTGCCGACCGTGAAGATCAATGTCCGTCCGTCCTTTGCCATGCTTTGGCTAACGCCCAGGCTGGCGGATTTCATTGCGCAGCACCCGGACATCAAACCGCAAGTGATTACCCAAACCCAGGCACCCGATCATGCACGCGACGGGTTCGACATCGTCATTCGCCGTGGTCGTGACGACTGGGCACCGGCAATTGAGGCGCGAGCCCTCTTCGAAGACGAACTGTTGCTGGTCGCGGCACCCTCGCTGATCGAGCGCCTGGCCCTTGAAGACCTCGCGTCCCTGAGCCGGCACACGTTACTGACCGCCAAGGCGCGTCGCGAAGATTGGCACAACTGGGCCCTGCATTTTGGTCAAACCCAGTCAGCCACTCAGGTCTCCCGGCAGTTTGATCACATGCACCTCGTGCTTGAGGCCGCCGTGGAAGGACAGGGCATTGCCTTGTGCCCGACCTCTTTGCTGGGCACCCACCTCTCGAGCGGTCGCCTGATCTGCCCGTTGCCCGAATTGCGAATGCCGTTGCCGCGTTATTACTACGGTGTTGCGCCGGACGTCACGGTGCAGACACAGGTGTTTGTGGAGTGGTTGTTTGCCCGGATCGAAGCGGATGCTGGTCAGGAGGGGCGGTTGATCGCAAGGTGATTCGCCTGCAAGTGACCGGCGCTGAAAAACGACCGGCCAACAAAAAGCCCACCCGACGCATTCGCGAGGGGTGGGCTTTTTTAGTGCCTGAAGCGCTGGATCAAACCTTGACGATCCAACCCGCTGGCGCTTCGATGTCGCCGGTCTGTACACCTGTCAGCTCTTTGTAGAGCTTCTGGGTGACCGGGCCGACTTCGGTTTCGCTGTGGAACACGTGCAGTTTGTCGTTGTAGCTGATGCCGCCGATCGGGGTGATCACCGCGGCAGTACCGCAAGCACCGGCTTCCTTGAAGTCGGACAGCTTGTCGATGAACACGTCGCCTTCGACCACTTCCAGGCCCAGACGCGATTTTGCCAGCTCGATCAACGACAGACGGGTGATGCCCGGCAGGACCGACGGCGAGTTCGGGGTCACGAACTTGTTGTCGTGGGTGATCCCGAAGAAGTTGGCCGAGCCGACTTCTTCGATTTTCGTGTGGGTCATCGGGTCCAGGTAGATGCAGTCGGCGAAGTGGGCTTTCTTGGCCTGGGAACCTGGCATCAGGCTGGCCGCGTAGTTACCACCGACTTTGGCTGCACCGGTGCCTTGTGGGGCGGCGCGGTCGTAGCTGGAGATCAGGAAGTTGTGCGGGGTCAGGCCGCCCTTGAAGTAAGCGCCGACCGGGATGGCGAAGATCGAGAAGATGAACTCGGGGGCGGTACGCACACCGATGTTGTCACCCACGCCAATCACGAACGGACGCAGATACAGCGCGCCGCCGGTGCCGTAAGGCGGGATGAAACGCTCGTTGGCGCGGACCACTTCCTTGCAGGCTTCGACGAACTGTTCGGTGGACACCTGTGGCATCAGCAGGCGCGCGCAGCTGCGTTGCATGCGTGCGGCGTTCTGGTCCGGGCGGAACAGGTTGATCGAACCGTCCTTGCAACGATAGGCCTTCAGCCCTTCGAAGCATTGCTGGCCATAGTGAAGGGCAGTGGAACCTTCGCTGATGTGCAGCACATTGTCTTCGGTCAGGGTGCCTTTGTCCCACTCGCCATTACGCCAGTGCGACAGATAGCGCTTGTCTGTCTTGATGTAGTCAAAACCCAACTTGTCCCAATTGATGCTTTCGTTACCCATGACACCCTCTATCACTTAACAACCGCCGAAACGGTTCAAGGCTTCTGACGTTTTTCTGGATGGGGACAACAATACTTCATTCCGCGGCGATTTCGCAGCCGGAATTCAATCTCTGCGACCATCGATGCACCCGATGCACCCGATGCACCCGATGTAGCAGCTGTCGAGCACCGCGAGGCAGCGTTCGGCGGCGAAGCCGTCGTATTCCGGCTGACTCGCTACGCCTGAAAGCACGCGGTGGCAGGTTTTGCGACGACTTCGTCGCCGAACGCTGCCTCGCGTTGCTCGTCAGCTGCTACAAGGGTTTGCGTCTGGTTTTAGAGGTGCAGCGCATGACCAAGGGCCCGCAACGCCGCTTCCTGCACAGCCTCGCCCAAGGTCGGATGCGCGTGGATGGTGCCGGCAATGTCTTCCAGCCGGGCGCCCATTTCCAGGCTCTGACCGAACGCCGTCGACAATTCCGACACGCCCACACCGACCGCCTGCCAGCCGACAATCACATGATTGTCACGCCGCGCCACGACCCGCACGAAACCGCTTTTCGATTCCAACGTCATCGCCCGACCATTGGCCGCAAACGGGAAGCTGGAAACGATGCAGTCCAGACCCGCAGCCTTGACGTCGTCCGGTGTCTTGCCGACCACCACCAGTTCCGGGTCGGTAAAGCTCACGGCGGCAATGGCAGTGGGGTTGAACTCGCGGGATTTACCGCTGATCAGTTCGGCAACCATCTCGCCCTGAGCCATGGCCCGGTGCGCGAGCATCGGTTCGCCGCTCAGGTCGCCGATGGCATACACTTTGCGCATACTGGTCTGGCAGCGGTTGTCGATCTTGATCGCCGAGCCGTTCATGTCCAGGTTCAAACCTTCGAGGTTCCAGCCTTGAGTGTTCGGTTTGCGGCCAACGGCCACCAGCACCTGATCGGTTTCCAGGTTCAGGGTGTCACCGTTCGGGTCAAGAACTTGCAGTGTATTGCTAACAGAATCAAAGCCTTGGACGCTGTGCTTCAAGTAAAGCTTTATACCGAGCTTCTTCAGTTCGTCATGCACAGGCTGCGTCAGTTCTGCATCGTAGGCCGGCAGGATGCGATCCTGGGCCTCGACCACGCTGACCTCGGCACCGAGCTTGCGATAGGCAATCCCCAGCTCCAGACCGATGTAACCGCCACCGACCACGATCAGCCGTTTCGGCACGGACGTCGGCGCCAGGGCTTCGGTGGAGGAGATGATCGGCCCGCCAATCGGCAGCATCGGCAGGTTCACGCTTTTCGAACCGGTGGCCAGCACCAGGTGCTCGCACTGAATGCGCGTGTCGCCGACGTCCACGGTCTTGCCGTCAACGACTTTGGCCCAGCCTTGAATGACCTGGACTTTGTTCTTTTTCAGCAATGCCGACACGCCGGTGGTCAGGCGATCAACGATGCCGTCCTTCCACTCGACACTCTTGCTGATATCGAGCGTCGGCGCCGACACGCTGATGCCCAACGCCGAATGCTGGCTGTGATGCTGCGTCTGGTGAAACTGTTCGGCGACGTGGATCAACGCCTTGGACGGAATGCAGCCGATGTTCAGGCAAGTGCCGCCCAATGATTCGCCTTCAACCAGAATGGTCGAGATCCCCAGCTGACCGGCACGAATCGCCGTCACATAACCGCCAGGGCCGCCGCCGATGATCAGCAGCGTGGTGTTCAAAGTCTGTTGCATGACTTACTCCACAAACAGGGTGGCGGGTTGTTCGAGCAAGCCACGAATGGCCTGGATGAATTGCGCCGCGTCCATGCCATCGACCACGCGGTGATCGAAGGAGCTGGAGAGGTTCATCATCTTGCGAATCACGATCTGGCCTTTGACGACCATCGGGCGTTCGACGATTTTGTTGACGCCCACGATCGCCACTTCCGGCAGGTTCAGCACCGGGGTGCTGACGATACCGCCTAAGGCGCCGAGGCTGGTCAGGGTGATGCTCGAGCCGGACAGCTCATCGCGGCTGGCCTTGCCATTACGGGCAGCGGTAGCGAGGCGAGAAATTTCCTGAGCGCTGTCCCACAGGCTGCGGGTTTCGGCGTGACGGACTACCGGCACCATCAAACCGATGTCGGCTTGGGTGGCGATGCCCACGTGCACGGCGCCGAGGCGGGTGATGACCTGGGCTTCGTCGTCGTAACGGGCGTTGATCTGCGGGAAGTCGCGCAGGGCAACGACCAATGCGCGGACCAGGAACGGCAACAAGGTCAGCTTGCCGCGGGTCGCGCCGTGTTTTTCGTTCAGATGAGCGCGCAGTTCTTCCACGGCGGTGACGTCGATTTCCTCGACGTAACTGAAGTGAGCGGCGCGCTGAGTGGCGTCCTGCATACGCTGGGCGATCTTGCGGCGCATGCCGATGACCGGGATTTGTTCTTCGTCATTACGCTGGGCGTAAGCGGCGGCAGCGGTGGATTGCGGCTGCTGACCCTGGGCCAAATAGGCGTCGAGGTCTTCGTGCAGCACCCGACCGGCAGGGCCGGTGCCACGCACCAGACGCAATTGAATGCCGAGGTCCAGCGCATGTTTACGCACGGCCGGGGAGGCCAGCGGACGCTCATCAGCTTCGCGAGCGACCATCGGACCTTGGCATACGGCAGTTCGCGGCGCTGCAGCGGCAACCGGTTTGCTTTCAACAGCAGCTGCAACTTTCGGTGCCGCAACCGGCGCTTCTTTAACAGGTGCAGGCTGAGCCGACTCTTTAACGTTGCCCGCGCCTTCGACTTCAATGCTGATCAGGATGCTGCCAACCGCCATGACTTCGCCCGGCACACCGCCCAGCGCAATCACCTTGCCGTTCACCGGCGACGGGATGTCGACCATCGCCTTGTCAGTCATGACATCGGCGAGTACCTGATCTTCAACGACCATGTCGCCGACTTTGACGTGCCAAACCGACAATTCAACTTCTGCAATGCCTTCACCAATGTCCGGCATTTTAATAACGTGCGTGCCCATTCAGACCTCCATAACCCGATGCAAAGCCGCGCCCACTCGGGACGGACCAGGGAAATACGCCCACTCTTGTGCGTGCGGGTAGGGAGTGTCCCAACCGGTGACGCGTTCGATAGGCGCTTCCAGGTAGTGGAAGCAGTGCTCTTGCACCAGGGCGACCAGTTCGGCGCCGAAACCGCAGGTGCGGGTCGCTTCGTGAACGATCACGCAGCGGCCGGTTTTCTTCACCGACTTGACGATGGTGTCCAGGTCAAGCGGCCACAGGCTGCGCAGGTCGATGACTTCAGCGTCGATACCGGTTTCTTCAGCCGCCACTTGCGACACGTAAACGGTGGTGCCGTAAGTCAGGATGGTCACGTCCTTGCCCGGGCGGGTGATGGCGGCCACGTCCAGCGGCACGGTGTAGTAACCGTCCGGCACTTGCGCGGCCGGGTGTTTCGACCACGGGGTAACCGGGCGTTCGTGGTGACCGTCGAACGGGCCGTTGTACAGGCGTTTTGGCTCGAGGAAGATCACCGGGTCATCGTTTTCGATGGAGGCGATCAACAAGCCTTTGGCGTCGTAAGGGTTGGACGGCATGACCGTGCGTAAACCGCAGACCTGGGTGAACATCGCTTCGATGCTCTGGCTGTGCGTCTGGCCGCCGTAGATGCCGCCGCCGCAAGGCATGCGCAGGGTCATCGGCGCGGTGAACTCGCCGGCCGAGCGATAACGCAGGCGGGCGGCTTCGGAAATGATCTGGTCCGACGCCGGGTAAACGTAATCGGCGAACTGGATCTCGGCAACCGGCCGCAGACCATAAGCACCCATACCGACGGCGACGCCGACGATGCCGCTTTCGGAGATCGGTGCGTCGAACACCCGGGAGGTGCCGTACTTGCTCTGCAGGCCTTCGGTGCAACGGAACACGCCGCCGAAGTAGCCGACGTCCTGGCCGAACACCACGACGTTGTCGTCACGCTCAAGCATCACATCCATGGCCGAGCGCAGGGCCTGGATCATGGTCATGGTGGTCGTGGTCATGGCGGTTTCCAACTCGATTTTGTTGTTGTGATCGTTCATGTCAGATCCCCAACTCTTGACGCTGGCGCTTCAAGTGCTCCGGCATCTCTTTGTAGACGTCTTCGAACATGGTCGCGGCGCTCGGAATCTGGCCGCCGGCGAGGGTGCCGTACTGCTCGGCTTCTTTCTGCGCGGCGATCACTTCGGCTTCGAGTTCGGCGCTGACGGCGACGTGTTCCTCTTCGGACCACTGACCGATTTTCACCAGGTGCTGCTTCAGACGCACAATCGGGTCGCCCAACGGGAAGTAGCTCCAGTCGTCGGCAGGACGGTATTTGGATGGATCATCAGAAGTCGAGTGTGGACCGGCGCGGTAGGTGACCCATTCGATCATGGTCGGGCCGAGGTTGCGGCGGGCGCGTTCAGCAGCCCAGGCAGAGGCGGCGTAGACCGCGACGAAATCGTTGCCATCGACCCGCAGGGAGGCAATGCCGCAACCGACGCCACGACCGGCAAAGGTAGTCGCTTCACCACCGGCAATCGCCTGGAACGTGGAGATCGCCCACTGGTTGTTGACCACGTTGAGGATCACTGGTGCACGGTAAACGTGGGCGAAGGTGAGGGCGGTGTGGAAGTCGGATTCAGCGGTAGCGCCGTCGCCGATCCAGGCCGAGGCGATTTTGGTGTCGCCCTTGATCGCCGAGGCCATGCCCCAGCCCACGCCTTGTACGAATTGGGTGGCGAGGTTGCCGGAAATAGTGAAGAAGCCGAAGTCTTTGACCGAATACATGATCGGCAGCTGACGTCCCTTGAGCGGATCACGCTCGTTGGACAGCAGTTGGCAGATCAGGTCCACCAGCGGCACTTCGCGCGCCATCAGAATGCTTTGCTGACGGTAGGTGGGGAAGCACATGTCGTCGATGTTCAAGGCCAGGGCCTGGGCGCTGCCGATGGCTTCTTCGCCAAGGCTCTGCATGTAGAACGACATTTTTTTCTGACGCTGGGCGACGACCATGCGGTTGTCGAAGATCCGCGTCTTGAGCATGGCGCGCATGCCTTTACGCAGGATCTCGACCGGCACGCCTTCGCCCCAAGGACCGAGGGCATTGCCCTCGTCATCGAGCACGCGAATCAGGCCCTTGGCCAGATCAGCCGTGTCGGCCGGTTCAACGTCGATTGGGGGTTTGCGCACCGTGCCCGCGTCGGTCAGCCGCAGGTAGGAGAAGTCGGTTTTGCAGCCAGGACGGCCCGATGGTTCGGGAACGTGCAGTTGCAGCGGTTCGTACGCTTGGTTCATGGCTTCTACGCTCGATCTTGTGAATTTCTTGTAGTGAGCTGACGGTCATTCTTCGATGAAAGAAATCTTGTCCTACAACAATCATAGGCCGGGCCAAGAAGAATATTTCTCTCTGTTTCGTTGCGTTGGCGATCATTTGAGGATAAAAAATCTGCATAAACATAAAAAACAGGTGGTTTTGTCTCATGCGCAAACTGGACCGTACCGATATCGGCATTTTGAACAGCCTTCAGGAGAACGCGCGCATCACCAACGCCGACCTCGCACGCTCGGTCAACCTGTCGCCAACCCCGTGCTTCAACCGGGTCAAGGCGATGGAAGAATTGGGCCTGATTCGCGAGCAAGTGACCCTGCTGGATGCCGAGCTGCTGGGGCTGCACGTCAACGTGTTCATTCACGTCAGCCTGGAAAAACAGGTGGAGGAGGCGTTGCAGCATTTCGAGGAGGCGATCTCGGATCGCCCGGAAGTGATGGAGTGCTATTTGATGGCCGGCGACCCGGACTATTTGATTCGGGTGCTGGTGCCGACCATTCAGTCGCTGGAGCGCTTCATGATGGACTTCCTCACCAAAGTCCCCGGCGTCGCAAACATCCGTTCGAGCTTTGCGCTCAAGCAGGTGCGCTATAAAACGGCGCTGCCGTTGCCGGCCAACGGATTGACCCTGGCCTGACGGCAAGATCAAAAGATCGCAGGCTTCGCCAGCTCCTACCGGGTTTGGACCATCCGCAAGATCACGGTCGTACCCGGTCAATGTAGGAGCTGCCGCAGGCTGCGATCTTTTGATCTTAAAGTTTGTTTAGGGGGATTTTCAGATAGGTCACGCCATTGACCTCGGCCGGCGGCAAATTCCCCGCCCGCACATTCACCTGAATCGCCGGCAGTAACAGCGTCGGCATGCCCAACCCCGCATCGCGCTGGGTGCGCATGGCGACGAACGCGGCTTCGTCGATACCGTCATGGATATGAATGTTGCTTTTGCGCTGCTCGCCCACCGTACTCATGCACTGCGGTTCACGATCCTCGGGCGGGTAATCGTGGCAGACATAAAGTCGAACGCCGGCAGGGAAAGCCAGCAGCTTGTGAATCGAAGCAAACATCTGATTGGCGTTACCGCCGGGGAAGTCGCAGCGCGCGGTGCCCACGTCCGGCATGAATAGCGTATCGCCCACCAGAATCACATCGCTGTCGATCAGATAAGCCATGTCCGCTGGCGTGTGGCCGGGCACGTGCAGCGCCGTGGCTTTCAGATTGCCGATGCGGAACGATTCATCTGGCGCGAACAGGTGATCGAACTGCGAACCATCGATACAGAATTCCGGCTCAAGGTTGAACAGGGTCTTGAACACGCCCTGAACCTTGCTGATCGACTGCCCAATCGCAATCTTCCCGCCCAGTTCCCGACGCAGATAAGGCGCGGCGGACAGGTGATCGGCATGGGCGTGGGTTTCCAGCAGCCATTGCACCTGCAGCTGATGTTGGCGAACGAAGGCGATGATCTTGTCGGCCTGGGTGGTGGCGGTTCGCCCGGCGGCGGGGTCGTAGTCGAGCACAGGGTCGACGATGGCGCAGTGCCCGCCATCGTGCTCGTAGATGACGTAGCTGAAGGTCGACGAGGCAGGGTCTAAAAAAGCTTCAATCAAGGCGGGCATGGTGGCCGTTTCTTTCTGGACAAGTCATGAGGGTAGTTTCATTTTCCCTACGCTGACCAGCCCGGATCAATTCAATTAATGAAAAAAGCTGCGCGGGCTCTATCCTGTCAGTCATCGATACCGGGCGCTCCCGGCTTTTTTTTGCAGATCACGAGTGTTTTATGTTGCTGGCGAGTTTCTTTGGCGTGGTGATGGGGTTGGTACTCGGTTTAACCGGGGCCGGTGGCGGGATTCTTGCGGTGCCGGCGTTGGTGTTGGGGCTGGGTTTGACCATGACCCAGGCCGCGCCGGTCGCGCTGTTCGCGGTGGGCAGTGCGGCGGCTGTCGGCGCCATTGACGGGTTGCGCCATGGTCTGGTGCGTTATCGCGCAGCCTTGCTGATCGCCCTGCTGGGGGCGGTTTTTTCGCCGGTCGGCATCTACTTCGCCCATCAGTTGCCGGAAAAAATCCTGATGATCCTGTTCAGCCTGCTGATGGTCATGGTGGCCTGGCGGATGCTGCGTCGTGAGCGCCAGGACGAAGGTCCAAGCGACCACGGGCACGCCAACTGGGGCCAGAAGAACTGCATGCTCGATCAGCAGACCGGGCGCTTTTCCTGGACCGCCAAGTGCACCGCGACCCTCGCAGCACTGGGCGCGGTGACCGGTGTGGTCTCCGGGCTGCTCGGGGTGGGCGGCGGCTTCCTGATCGTCCCGGCATTCAAGCAACTGACCGATGTGCAGATGCGCGGAATCGTCGCCACGTCGTTGATGGTGATCAGCCTGATTTCCGCCATCGGCGTGATTGGCGCGTTTCAGGCCGGGGTGCGAATCGACGGTTTGGGCGCGGCGTTTATCGTCGCGAGCATCGTCGGCATGATCATCGGCCGAAGACTTTGCGCGAGAGTACCGGCCCGGGGTTTGCAGATCGGCTTCGCCAGCATCTGTGTCGTGGTCGCCGCTTACATGCTGTTTAGAGCGGGTGGCTAGCGAGTACCAATTCTTGTGGACGCCAGTCCGTCCCACAGGCGTACACCCAAAGTTCCGAGCCTCGTCGACGGACGGTCTTACACCGAACTTGCCGCGCATAACCTGCCACTCCAAAGCACTTCAAAACCGCCTCCAAGGCAGCGTATGACGCCGCCGGTCAGCTTTCGATAATCGCCTCCGACATCCAGTCCCCCGCTGCGGAGCGCGTCATGCACAACAATAAGAACATCAAGCATCGTTTCTTGCCTGCCTTCATCGCCAGCCTGTCGACCCTCGGTTTGAGCTCGATGGCCGAGGCCGAGATCATGCTGTACGACAAGGACCAGACCACGTTTTCCACCGACGGCTACATCAACGCCTTCTATGTGAACAGCGATGTGGACCGTGCCGGCGACCAGTTCGACCGGAAGCAGGCGCGGGTCAAAATGGGTTTTCTGCCCAACTACCTGGGCTTCAACATGAGCAAGCAGGTCGATGACCTCAAGCTCGGCGCCCGGTCCTCCTTCTGGGTGACCATCAACGACAGCGAAACCAACGGCACCGATACCGCCATCGACGTGCGGCAGTTCTACGGCACCGTGGCCAACCCGGAGTGGGGCGAAGTGCTGATCGGCAAGGACTTCGGCCTGTTCGCCCGCTCCAACATCCTGCTGGATGAAATGCTCGCCGGTTACGGCCAGGTCAGCGATTCCCTGGGGCTGGTGGACGGTGGCGGTGTGTCGTTCGGCAACATCGGCACGGGCTATCCGTACCCGTTCCCGACGTCGCAGATTACCTATCGCACGCCGGTGATGGAGGGCTTGCGGGTGGCGGTGGGGATCATGGATCCGGTGGACACCAACGACAGCAGTCCATTGGGCAAGGCGTATCAGGAGAATCCGCGCACCGAGAGCGAGATCACCTATCAGTTCGACGTTGCCGGGGCGAAGATCTACAGCTGGGTCAACGGCAGCTACCAGACGTCGGACAATACCGATTCCACCGTCGAGTCCGTCACCTCCAAAGGCGTCGGCTATGGCGTGCAGGCGAAAATGGGCGGCTTGTCCCTCACCGGCTCCGGCTTCCAGGCCAAGGGCATCAACCCGTTCTTCACCAACAACGCCGGCGAACCGACCCTGCGCAACGTCGACAGTGACGGTTACCTGCTGCAGGGGTCCTACAAACTGGGCAAGAACCGGTTGGCCTTGTCTTACGGCAAGACCAACGACGACGGCAATGGCGTGGTCGGCAGCGGCGCGGACTACGAAACACGCGGCATCGCGCTGTTCCATGACGTCAACGACAACCTCAAGCTGGTGGCCGAGTACAACCAGTTCGCAATCAACGGCCACGACACCAATGCCCAGGACGAAGACACCGACACCTTTGCGGTGGGGGCTGTGCTGACCTGGTAACCCCGCGACCAGAGCCATACCCGATCTGTAGCAGCTGTCGAGCACCGCGAGGCAGCGTTCGGC